>JBAQPK010000333.1:0-1869 GCA_049305715.1 Desulfuromonadaceae bacterium
CATAAATTCGGAGGATGCTCTTTGAAATAAAAAAAGGCTTTACGGGAAAACCCTGTAAAGCCTTTGTTTATGTCTGGTAGCGGAGGCCGGACTCGAACCGGCATGAGGTTGCCCTCGGCAGATTTTGAGTCTGCTGTGTCTACCATTTCACCACTCCGCCAGAGCTGATATTTATAATTCAGACGAAGTCGTACGTCAAGGATTATTGCCGCTCTGTGCCGAAAATGAAACAGCCGGCACTGTCATGGTGCCGGCTGTTTCAGGTTTGCCATGAGTTAGAAAGCTCGTTCATCCACCCAGATATTTGGTTAACTCGTCGGTCAGTGTGGTTGGATGCAGAAAACGGGCTGGTATTTTATCATCTCCGAGAAAATCCTTCGACCATGCTTGACGCTTTGTCCATGTCATTAATTTTTCCCAACCGGTCCATGTTGAAAAATCGACGCCTTGGATGTTGGTGATCTGTTCCAGGAAGGTTTGTTCATATCCCGCCATAACTCCTCCAATGGATGAATAGCTGGCCAGTTAGTGAGATGACGGGAAATCTAGCACTTATGAGAATAAATTACAATAAAATTGTCTTATTTTGGTCGTGGTTAGTTGTGCGTATTAATAAATATATTGCAATGTTGCTGATGGGGTGAATAAATGAAATAAATTATGGATAGCTCTGGTTTGCCCTGTGGCAGGGCGCTGTACTGACGGTTCGTTTGGGTATTCTTCGGCCCCGACACCCTGATGAAATATCATCCCTTGTGGTACTCTGACAAAAACTTTGTCTTGTACTCCATGTAACGTCCCTCACCGATTGCGTGGCGAATCTCTGCCATCATTGCCAGATAAAAATGGACGTTGTGAATCGCCGACAGAACCGCCGAGAGGACTTCGTTGGATATAAAGAGATGATGAAGATACGCCCTGCTGAAATTTTGACAGGTATAGCAGCTGCAGCTCGGATCGATCGGGAAAAAGTCGCGCTTGTAGTTTTTGTTGGTCAGGCGGATTCTGCCTCTGCGGGTAAAAAGGGTGGCGCTTCTTGCATAACGGGTCGGAATGACGCAGTCAAACATATCGATGCCCCGCTCGACACTTTCCAGAATGTCCTCAGGCAGGCCGACACCCATCAGATAGCGCGGTTTGTCTTCGGGGAGGTGCGGGGTGGTAAATCCGACAATTTTTTTCAGGAGTTCCAGCCCTTCTCCAACACTGACACCTCCGATGGCATATCCCGGCAGGTCAAGCTTGCGCATTTCCTTCGCGCACATTTCCCGCAGATCTTCGTAGACACTTCCCTGAACGATGCCGAACAGCGCCTGTCCGTTATCAGTCATCGCATTTTGGCATTCTTTCAGCCAGCGGATGGTCTTCCTGGTCGATTTTTCGGCATAAGATCTATCGCAGGGGTAGGGGATGCATTCGTCGAAGGCCATGATGATGTCGGCGCCGAGGTCCTGCTGAATCCGGGTTGCCGTGGCAGGGTCCAGGTATATTTCCGCTCCGGTAATCTCATGTTTGAAGAAAACACCCTCCTCAGTGATGCGCTTGTTGGGGAGCGAAAATACCTGAAACCCTCCCGAGTCGGTCAGGATAGGCTTGTCCCATGCCATGAACTTGTGAAGTCCGCCTGCCTTTTTTACCAGCCCTTCACCCGGCTGAAGGTGAAGGTGATAGGTATTGGAAAGGATAATCTGGGAGCCGGTCTCCTTGATTTGTGCCGGGGTCAGGGGTTTCATGGCCCCATGAGTTGCCACCGGCATGAAAATAGGGGTCTGGATATCGCCTCGGGGCGTACTTACAATTCCGAGGCGGGCCGAACTATTGGGATCTTTTTTAAGAAGTGTAAAATTCATGAAATCTCCAAAACTCCGA
>JBAQPK010000334.1:0-11630 GCA_049305715.1 Desulfuromonadaceae bacterium
CGATAGGCGATGGCAATACGATCGTCAGGTACGTCGGCACACGGGGCGGGCCTGGCTTTCTCTGTCTGGATACCATCCATAAATACAGAGCTGAAGTAGTAGAAATCGAGGAGACAACATAATGGCCCCTGAACTGAAATCGAAAACCTGCACCAACTGCCGGCACCGGCACACGAAGTCGACCTTTCAGCGCTGCGTCGACTGCATAGACAAAAGCAGCAAAGAAAACCAGTTTCCCGGCTGGGAGCCGGATGAGGAGGTGAACCAATGTTGATGCGTGAAAAAGAGATTGACGGCATCGAGACCGTCGGGGATCTGTTCGCCGCCCTTGCCGATGGTCCGCATGACACGCCGCTCGAAGACGGCATGAACTGCGGCATGTGCCTGATCTACCACGAGGCAAAACCGCGCAAAGGAGAACCTGACTCCCCGGCCTACGTTGAATACCGTTGACCATGCGAAACTACCATCTTCCTGACGCCAGGGAGATGGTAGTCGCCCCAGGGTGGCTCCTGGGGCCTGATGATGCAGCCAAAAGGACACAATATGACACCGGAAACCCGCAAAAAGCTGGAACAAAAGCTCAACGAACACGGCCTGTCCGTGTTGCTGACCCGCGACTATGACTCGATCCTGCTGCAACTGGCCAGCCTGGCCCAGTTCAAGCGGTTGATGCTCACTAACGCTCCGCCGTTTTGCGCCGCCGATATCTCCGCCATCTGCCGGAGCAGCGACATCGAGACTGACCGCGACATGCGCCCGATGGAGATCCTCGATATCCCGGTGATCGGCATGGAGCTGAACCGGGCGCTGCAGGATCAACTGGACAAGCGGGCCTGCATCAGTCTGCATCGTGTCAATGCTGCCGTGCTGGCCTTTGTCGGCATCCTATGCGCCGAGGGGCGCTGATTAAGTGGGTGCAAAAGTGGCAAAAAAAACGAGAAAAGGGCGAAAACCGACACAGTACATGTGCGGCAAAATGCTGGCCTATATCGAGGAACAGATAAAGTTCGAGCCGCAGGATATGTGCGACAGCCTGGAACTGAGGCGCCGCACCTACCAGAACTATAAAGCCGATAAACGAAGCATTCCGGCCGAACTGGCCACGCGGATCCGCGAGCTGTACAAACGCGATCGCGAATTCATGGCAGGCATCGGCGACCGCGTCGACGCGGCTGCGAAAGAGGGGAAGAAATGACCAAAGCACAATGGGACGCGGTAGAGAAAAGCCTGACGCACCAATACGCCAAAGTGGTGTTGATCTGCGACGGCTTTAGCCTGCAATTGGGAATCAGGAAGATAGCGGAAATGAAACTTGCTATTGCCTTTTCAGTCAACGGTAGAGGGGATTACGTGGAGTGGATGAAGACCGATTGCGAAGAGCGGCGCCGCTTTTTCAGGCCGTACACCCGGTCGGTATGGAGTAAGCCGCAACTGGACATGATGAAAAAAATGACCAAGAAGCAATTACAAAATCGCAGCCTCGATCCCGGTAAAACCTTCACCACGTACTATCCCTGGTGGACGTCATTCAAAACCCTCAAGAGCCACCTGATCAAGAACAACACCAGCATCGAGCTGGCACCGGAGGTCTGACATGAAATGCCAATGCGGCGGCCTGATGATATTGCGGCAGTTGACCTGTGACACCGAAGCGCATGTTTGCGTTAACTGCGGCCGGGATAACATGCCCCGGCGCGCTCCGGGTGCCGATGACATCACCACCGGCCCCAAACCCGGCCCGACCAGCACGGCAAAAAACCCCTGGGAAACACCCCGGACCTGCCCCGGCTGCAGCCGGTCGGGCCTGATCTTCTCCGGGCGATGCGGCCGCTGTGTAGATCGGAAAAAGCGTGGCCTGAACCTGGTCACGGGCCTGCCGCTCGCCGAATCAGCACCTGCACCTAGCCCAGGCACCGAAGCCGGCCAAGCTGTGGCCCCTGTGCCAAAAGTGCCAAAGGTCGGCACCTGCCCATCTTGCCGCCGTCCCGGAATGACATTGAATACTTCTGGCCACTGCGGCCGCTGTAACTATCGTTTATGCCATGGCATCGACGTGATGCTGCAAAACCAGAAACCCGGCATAGCAGCCCCCAGAATGGAGGCCGCATAATGGGAGCAATGAAGCAAAACCCGAAATACAACGTGCTTTCCTTCCGGGTTTCCGATGAAGAGCTGAAGGTGATCGAGGCCGCGATCAACGGCGGCAGCAAGCAGAACTTCCTGCTCGCGGCGGCCCTGGAGAAAGTGCTGCACGACGAAGATTACGACTTCCGGGAGCGGGTAAACCGTGGCCTTGACCAGCGATGAACAATTCGCGATCGATGAGCGCGCCCGGATCATGGAGTTCGACGGCCACCTCTCCAGGATCGAGGCCGAACGCCTGGCCAGAACGCGCCCCTGGGAGAAAGACCATTGCTGGATGCTGCCGGAGCCGCAGATGAACCTGATAGACGACACCCCGGCCGGATCAGCTTTGCGTCAGGTAATGGGATTAGGTGAATAGCATGGACAAAATAGACGACAGCGCCTGGCTGCAGCAGCGGCTGCCATTGCCGGAAATAGAGGGGGGGGGTACTTATGGACGCCGTAGACGACGAATACACCTACAAGGACTGCTGTTGTTATCAGTGCAGCAGCTTCACACCGCACAACACCCCGGATTGCGCCTGCGACGACGTGCCGATCGAATATTTAGGCGTGTGCTGTGGCTGCCCGAAACAGGCGTGGTGTTATGCCGACGGCGGACCGCCAACTTTATCCGGAAAAGAACTCGCGTCGTCGCGTGTTAACCAGCCTTTAAAAGGACTTAAACCATGGCTTTAACCCCCTATAAACAACGCACCGCCGCCGAACAGTGGAACGCCGATCGCCCGCGCATCCATGCCCTCAAGAATAAGGTTATGGCCACCCAGCCGGGCTACGGAGACGATAACTATCGCGACACCATCCTGGACATCAGCAAGGGGCGGACCGACTCCTCCAAGGAGCTGAGCCCCCGTGAGCGTCAGGAGCTGATCAGCCGCCTCTCCAGACTGGCCGGGGAGGAGCCGCGCCCTGCATGGCTACCGCGCGATAAACGCAGCTATCCAAAGCGGCCGAAGAACATGGACAAACATGGCGAGAGTCGTGACGACCAGCTCGGCAAGATAGAGGCACTGCTGACGGTGGGTAAGAAATCCTGGGCCTATGCCGACGGCTGCGCCCGGCGGATCTGCAAGGTCGACAAGGTGCAGTGGGTCGAGACACATGATTTATACAAAATCATCGCCGCGCTTACCTATCAGGCAAAACGTGAAGGATGGGACTTAAGCGGGGCGAAGTAGCCCCCAGGCAACAAGGAGACGAACATGGCAAAACAGAGTGCCACGCTGGCGGATATGCGCGCCGGGCTGAAACAGGAATTCATTACCGAACTGGAGAAAACCCCGGCCGAGGCGAACTCCCTGGCCTATTGCGCCGTCGGTTACTTCCGGAGGATTTATGGTGGTGACAACCTCTACGTGCCCAAAGACGACGCCCTTGACGAGCGCGACTGGAAGATGTGGGAGTTGTTCAACGGCTCGAATTATCAAGAGGTCGGCCAGGCCTTCAGCTTGACCGCCCGGCAGGCGCGCAATCGCATCAAGCTGGTCCGCCGACTGGCGACCGCCAAAGAACAGCCGGATCTGTTCGCTGCGCCTGCTGCAGGATAGCGGCACGAGGGTGACTTGTCCGCCCCGAACCAAGGAGAAAAAAAATATGAACAATCCAGCCGAAAAAACCACTGTACCGGGCGGCCAAGTCCACCCGATTGTTATGCAGTTCCGGTGCGCTGAGCGGAAAAAGCCGGGTTTGTTGTGGTCTCTTACTCATTGCACGGGCGGCTCCGAAACGGATTCAATAACTGTGGTAGAAACCCCGAATGGAGCAATCGCAACGTTCCCTGATGTTTACGTCCTCTACGCCTGGAGTCGTGTTCACCGGAAATGGTGGGGATACTGTCCAAAAGGGAAGGAAGTTACTGCATAACGAACCAGCGTCACCGGCACGGCCTTATTGTGACCGGTGGACAGCGCTGGTTAGCCCCGATTTAGATATTCCGCAGGCTGTCTCGCTTGCACGGTGGATATAGGGGAGTGGTTGCGAGTGTTCCCGGCGACCCCTCAAATTGGATGATGCCCATCCTCTGAAACCAACAGCGGAACCCGGAGAGACAGCCAAACAACCGACAAGCCGGGCGGCAACCCGGCACATAAAAAGGAGAGGTTATGGACTCAGGAAAACTTGGACTGGCGGTACGTAATATGTCGCGAAAAATCACTGATTCGCTTGCTATGGATGATGTTGACCCGGACGCTTCAACCGTACTTTTGAAATTATCGTATGACGAGCTAAAGGACTGCGCTGAACTAATCGCGGTACTCAGCAGAGTTGTGGCGGGGAGCAAAATAGATAAAGCGTTCGGCTCGCCTGGCGATTGGGGTTACGGAACGGCAATAGGCGATGCCCTCGCAAGTAGGGGCTAACGCTTCGCTCACCGGCTTGCCCGGTGCAGCGGCCGTTATAGCCTCGGTGATTTGTGTTGATTCTTTGCACCGGCCCGCGGTATATCAGCCGTCATGAATAGACTCCGGTTAGTGCTTATCGCCATATTGCTCGTTGTCTCTGTCTCTATCGCCGATGCCCGCAAACGCGCCGAAACATACCTTGACGACAACGGCGTCCGGCGCCACGTCAAGACCGGCAAGATCTACCGCGACTACAAAGCGATCATTGATTTCAAGCGTACCCATCCGAAACCCGATGACGGCCATGCATACGACATTGACCACATCAAACCCTTAAAAGCCGGCGGTGCCGATAAACCGTCAAACATGCAGTGGATACGTGTTGAAGACCATCGCAAGAAGAGCGCTGCAGAATGACTACTTGACAGCTTGCGGTTGAACGCGATACAAAGCGAAAATACACCACCAAAGCCCCTTTCCATCTAACCGGAGAGGGGCTTTTCTTATTGAAACATTTCCCCTGATCAAACCCGCCCTCATTTAGTAGATTTCTCCCCGTTCATAGTTGTTTCTCCTGTTGCATGCCCGCCCCTGGCTTCGTCTCCCAGGGGCGGGCAGTACAGCATGATCAACACTCAATCACAGGGAGTCCTCCATGGCAGAATTTCTACCGGCATTCGCAAAAACCAACGGCAACGAAGGCGGCGTCAGCTTCAACCCCGGCGACCTCGGCAACGTAGTTGTCAAGGGCATCGTTGTCATCCCCACCTACAAAGGCATTGCTCCGGTGTCTCACCCCAAGTGGTCGGGGTGGAAATACATCTCCGGGGTGATCGCCGTGCTCACCCCCATGCCGGCCTATGGCACCGATGCGCATGTCAACTGGGCACGACATCTCAATCGCAAACTCGCCGAATTGCCAGCCCTGCAGAACCTGGTGATCGAATTCTATCGCCGCAACTTCTGGGACGCCAACCGCCTGGGCGAGATCACCAGCCAGCCAGTGGCCGAGTGGGCCTATGACCACGTTGTCAACGCTGGGGGGCGCGGTGCCATGTGGATCCAGCTGGCCGCCAGGGTGACTCCGGACGGGGATATCGGCACCAAGAGCATCGCCGCCATCAACGCCGCCGATCCGGAAGCACTGTTGAATCGTGCCGAGGACATCGCCGGGGCGTTTCGCCTCGACCGCGCGCACAACAAGTCTTCCCAGATCCAGTTCTTGACCTCCTGGCTGCGCCGAGACGGACAGCCCGAGGAGATCATCGCCATGGTGAGAAAGGCCGCCGCCGACGGCGTGCTGGACGCCACCGAAGTCGCCACACTTAAAACGGCCATGGCCGCAACCGCATAACCTAAAAGGAGGACCACATGTACAACAAGAACAAAATCGCGGCAACGCTGGCTATCATGGCCATGCTCGGATTCCTGGTGATGTTCGCGGCGCTCGGTTTCGCCCCGGTACCACCCGAGAACAAGGACTTTTTCAACATGGGCTTCATCGCCCTGATCGGCTTCACCAGCACCGCCTTCGGTTACTACCTCGGTTCATCCCTTGGGAGCGCGCAAAAGAACGAGCTCATCGCCCGATCAACTCCAGGTCGCTCCCCTGATAAGGGGAGCGGAGAGGGTTTAGCCTCTGAAGCCGGCTTCATCAACCTTCGCTGCCTGGTGCTGTTCCTGGTTGCCTCTTTGCTGCTTTGCGCCAGTTTGCTGTTTACCGGTTGCGCCACTACCAGCGCGACCGCCCCACCGACCGCCACCGACACTCCCCAGGTACGCGCCGGTAAATCATTGCTGGCTGTGCAGACATCCATAGTCACGGCGGCCCGCGCTACTGACGGCCTCTGCCGTGCCGGCACACTCAAAGCAGACATCTGTGCCCAAGCAAAAGCCGCTTATCAAAAAACCAAACCGGCATACGACCTAGCGCTCGATGCCTACCTGCTGATGTCCGCAGGGGGAGGTGACCCCGCCGACTTCGAGTCGGCCCTTCTACGGGTGCAGAATATGGCTGCGAATCTCCTTCTGATCGTTGATGACTCTCAAACATCTAAAGGCGGTGCCAAATGAGCGGTGCAGAGATAGCGCAGCTGGCCATCATCCTGGCCCCGATCGCCCGTGATATCGCCGTCGAGGGGAAAAAGGCCATCATCACCATTCGTGAAGATTTGACCCAGGAACAGATCAACAGATCGCTGGAGCTGTCCAGGTCGGCCACTTGGCCGGAGCTGACTTTCGGCCAGCCATAAATGGATGAGATCGACCAGTATCAGCCGCACGACGAACGGTTCCAGACAGCCGCCCTGAAACAACAGCAGGAGAGCCGCGAGCCGGACGACAATCCCGGCATTGACTGCCTGAAGTGCTACGAAGAAATACCGCTCAAGCGACGTCTGGCCAAACCGGGCTGCCGCCGTTGCATAACTTGCCAGGAAACATTTGAAATGGAGGCCCCCCGATGACCCCTGTCCCAACCAGTTATGCTGAATACAAATTCTACCTGGACATTGGGGTGCTGCTGGCCGTGGCCTGCAACTCCGGCTACACCTGGTGGAGTAACCGAGAAAAAGTCACCAGCCAGCGTTTCGCCCTGCTTGAAAAAGAGGTCGCTGAACGGTTGAAAAAGTCCGACCTGGACACTTCGAACATCAACCGCGACTCGTTGTGCGTCAAACATAAAGCCGACCGCGACAAGCAATGTGAGGAGCATAAGACCATTACCAAGGATCTGCATGCCGCCTACGACGCCCTGCATACCGAGGTCAACCGCCTGCCCGACCGCCGCGAGATCACTAACCTGGACAACTCCATAAAAAGCCTGACCAGGGAGCTGGGTGTACTGGATGGGCGTATCGGCGGCATCAACCGGGTCGCCGACTTGATGAATGAATTTCTGATCAACCAGGGAGGTAAGTAGATAATGGGCAACTTTTCCGATGTCATCACCGCCGACATGCGCCTGGTCATCCTGCGCTTTTTGATGGAAAGCGACGGCGACTACCGCCTCAACTCCTCCATCCTGCACAAGCTGCTCGACATGAAAGCCGGCTACACCACGCCCCGCGACAAGATGATCACCGAGCTCAACTGGCTCAAAGAGCAGGGCTACATCGCGCTGGAGGATGCCGGCAGCATCTTCATCGCCACACTCACCCAGCGCGGCCTCGATGTCGCCTCCGGCTCGGCCCGCGTCCCCGGCGTTGCCCGTCCCAGTCCGAGGGGCTGACCCATGGCGACCGCTTCCACCATCGATTTGCTGCCGCCGGAAATCAAAGCCCAGCTGCAGCAGCTGCTCCAGGATCCCCGCTGCACCCAGCTGAAGGCAACGGCTGAAATCAACGCCATCCTGGAAGCCGAAGGCCACCCGGAGAGAGTGACCAAAAGCGCCGTCAACCGCTATGCCGTAAAGTTCGAGGAGCTTGGTGCCAAGATGCGCCAGGGGCGAGAGATTGCCGATGTCATGATCGGGAAGCTCGGCGCGGCACCTCAAGGCAAAATGGGTTTATTGATCAATGAAATGCTCCGGTCATTGGCTTTTGAACTCACGTTAAAAATGCAGGAAATCGACCTTGAAAACCCGGAAACCCTGTCCGCCACCATCGACCAGGTCAAGGCCCTGGCCCTGGGCGTACAGCGCCTCGAGCAGTCTTCCACGATCAACGTCAGGCGCGAAGGGGAGATCCGCAAAAACGAGCGCGAGAAGGCGCTCCAGGATGCCATTGGAGCCGTCAAGGACGCCACCTCCAAAGCCCCTATTGACGGCAACTTCCAGTTTGACCCTAAAACGATCGATTACGTCACCACGGTGCTCTATGGCCTTCAGCCGAAATAGCATTCATATCTGGATACTGTCCCTGGCGATAACCATCCTGGTCTGGTTGAGCAGCCCGGCCATCGCCCTGGCCAACCAGCAACCCGACTCGGCCGGTACCCCCACTCACATTCCCACCGGCGATGCAGTTGCGCCGTCCAGCGTCACTACGATCGCCGGGCCGCTGGTCCCGCTGACCCTCTATCAGCAGCGCTGGGTCCAGGACGATTCGCGCCTCAAGATCGGCATGATGTCGCGTCAGAGCGGCAAGTCTTTCGGTACCGCCCTGGAAGCGGTGATCGACTGCTTCAAACGCAAGACCACCTGGGTATTCCTTTCCGCCGGTGAGCGTCAGTCCAAGGAGCTGATGGCCAAGGCCGCCATGCATGCCAAGGCCATGAACCTGGCCATCCTGGAAATCAGTGACACCTTCAAGGACGAAAACGACGTCCGGACCGAATACAAACAGCTGGAGATCATCTTCCCGAACGGCAGCCGCATCATCGGTCTGCCCGCCAACCCGGCCACCGCTCGTGGCCACTCCGCCAACATCCTGCTCGATGAATTCGGCCTGCACAAGGACTCCAGAGCCATCTGGACCGCGCTCTATCCCTCGATCACCCGTGGCTACAAGATCCGCGTCATCAGCACGCCGCTCGGCAAGAAGAACAAATTCTACGAGATCTGGACCGGCCTGACGCTGCAGATCTGGGACGGCCTTGATTACAAACATGTCGGTGATAAAGGTGGCTGGTCCAAACACAAGGTCACTATTTACGACGCCGTGGCCATGGGGCTGGAGCTGTACGACGATGACTTCAACATTACCACCGACCCGGAATATCTTCGCCTCGGCCTGGGCGATGACGAAGCCTGGCATCAGGAATACCTCTGCGAGTTCATCGATGAATCAAGCGCCTGGCTTACCTATGACCTGATCGAGACGGTTGAAGATGTCCGCCTCGACGCTTCGCCGGTCTGGCTGGTTGATCTGATCTCCGAGGCCGTGAAGTACCACGAACAATGGAAAGCCGTAGAGCACCCGCCGGTAACATTCGAGGCCGGGCACATCCTGGACAGGGCCATGATTGCAGGCGACCTGTACGCCGGTTTCGACGTGGCCCGCCACCGCGACATGTCGCTGATCTGGCTCGATGAGATAGTGGGCGAAGTAGCCCGCTGCCGTGGGGTAGCCAACCTGACCAAGCAGCCGTTCGGGGTGCAGAAGCTGGTATTGTTTACCCTCCTTAAACATCCCAAGATGCGGCGCTGTTGTATCGACCAGACCGGCCTCGGCGCCCAGATGGCCGAAGAGGCCGTCACTTTGTTCGGCAGCCGGGCCGAGGGTGTCACCTTCAGCAACGCCAGCAAAGAAGCGCTGGCCGTGGGCATCAAGAGAAGTTTCGAAAACGGTAAGGATGCCATCCCGACCGATACGACGATTCGCCTGAGTCTGCACACCGTCAAGAAGATTGCAACCCCGGCGGGTAACTTCCGCTTTGATGCCGATCGCGATGAGAATATCGGCCATGCTGACCACTTCTGGGCCAAAGCGCTGGCAGTGGAAGCAAGAGGCACAGCGGTCGCCCCGGTCAACCTCGTCAGCCGCAGCCGGCGCACCGCACAAACCCTGCTGGAAGGATACGCATAATGGCTAAAGGCATCTACATATCGCCCACCGAGTTCGTCAGCTTTGCCGAGCCGCGCAAATCCATGACCGAAGAGATCGCCACCCGGCAGCGCTCGCTCAGCTTCTACAACCTGAGCCTCTACCTCCCCAACCCCGACCCGATCCTGAAGAAAAACGGTCAGGACATCAGCGTCTATCGCGACCTGCTCGCCGACGATCGCGTCTGGGGCAGCTCCACCAGCCGCAAGGCCGGGGTGCTCTCCCTGGAATGGGAAATCGACCGGGGTAAAAAGGGCATATCCAAGCGTCGCCAGACCACGATCATCAAGGAGCTGTTCCAGCGCCTCGACGTTCACCGCATCATGGAGCAGATCCTCGACGCCGAACAGTACGGCTTCCAGCCGCTGGAGGTGCTATGGGAGAACCGGGGCGGCCTGCTCCTGCCGCGCGACGTCGTCGCCAAGCCGCAGGAATGGTTCGTCTTCGGCTCGGTTGCCAACGACCTGCGCTTCCGTTCCCGCGACCGCTGGATCGAAGGGGAAGAATCCGCGCCCCACACCTACCTCTGCCCGACCCATTACGGCTCCTATCGCAACCCCTACGGCGAAGCGCTGCTGGCCAGGTGCTTCTGGCCGACCACCTTCAAAAAAGGCGGGTGGCGCTTCTGGGTCCAATTCGCCGAAAAATACGGGCAGGCATTCGCCGTCGGCAAGATCCGCCGCGGCGCCACCCCGGCCGAAATGGACGACCTGGCCGACAAGCTGGAAGCCATGGTCCAGGACGCGATCGCCGTCATCTACGACGACAGCTCCGTCGAGATCATGTCCGACGAGGGCAAGGGAGCCTCTTCAGAACTGTTCCGCAGCATCATCAGCGAAGCCAACTCCGCCATCAGCACGGTGCAGCTCGGCCACGCCGGCGCCGGCGAATCGACCCCCGGCAAGCTGGGCGGTGAAGTCGGTGCCATGGAAGTGCGCAAAGACCTGGTCGACAGCGGCAAAAAGCTGGTCTGTGCCACCATGAACCAATTGATCGGCTGGATCAACGAGCTCAACTGGCAGGCGCCCGACATGCCGGTCTTCGGCCTCTGGGAAGAAGAGGAGGTCGATCTCCCCCAGGCCGAGCGCGATGACAAGCTCTCCGGAGCGCTCACCGCCAGCGGTCTGAAGCTGACCCGCGACTATTACCTGCGCCAGTACAACCTGGACGACAACGATATCGAGGTAGCCGCAAAACCGGTAGAAAAACCGGAAGTGCCGCTTGCTGCACCCGCCTCGATTGCCTTCGCCGAACAACACCGCTGCCCCCACTGTTCATCCTTCGCCGAGGGTGATCCGGATGTCGTCGATGGCTTAGTTGAACAGGCCAGAGATCAAGCTGACACCTCCGACCTGGTCGGCTCCATTTACAACATTATTGCCGGCGCCCGTACCCTGGAGGTGGCAGCGACCCAGCTTAAAAATCTGCGTCCGGATCTGCTGGACATTAAAGCGGTGGCCGCCGCCATTGCCAAAGCCTGCATCATCGCCCGGCTCACCGGTCGCACTGAAGTCCTGGACGAAGTTAGTTCCTCGAGCCTCGAACCTCAAACCTCGAACCTGACTTTCGCCGAACCGCTCCCGTTTGACAACGCGATCGCCTTCTTCCGTCAGAAACTGAACATCACCAGCGAGTCATGGACCGACCTCTGGCAGGG
>JBAQPK010000335.1:0-3732 GCA_049305715.1 Desulfuromonadaceae bacterium
GCATTGCCCGATGCACCGAAAAAGGGGAGCAGCATACAACCGCAATCCCGGGTTTGTCATTTTTCCGGCGGGAGGAGCCGACCGAACCGGTCACCGGCATGTACGAACCGAGCATTTGCATGGTCGCACAAGGGGCCAAGCGTGTCCTGCTCGGCGATGACACCTATGTCTATGATGCGCACCATTATTTAATCACGTCCGTGCACTTACCCACGGTCGTGCAGATTATCGAGGCTAGCCGTGAGAAGCCTTACCTGGGGCTCAGATTGAAATTTGATCTGCACGAGATTTCACAGCTGATGGCGGACAGCAACCTCCCCTCCCCGCGTACGCTGCAATCAAGCCGTGGCATGGCGACCGGCGTGGTGACGTTGCCGCTGCTCACTGCCATTCAACGGTTGATTGACTTGCTTGCTGAGCCGCAGGATATTCCGATCCTGGCGCCGGTAATCCAGCGGGAAATCATCTACCGCTTGCTTGTGGGTGACCAGGGGGAGCGTTTACGCCAAATTGCGTCGGCGGGGAGCCAGAGTCATCAGATCGCGAGGGCAATAGATTGGTTGAAGGGTAACTTCACGCAGCCATTGCGTATTGATGACCTCGCTGCACAGGCTCGCATGAGCAGTTCAACGTTTCATCACCACTTCCGGACCATGACCGCGTTAAGCCCGTTACAGTTTCAGAAGCAGCTCCGCCTTCAGGAAGCCAGACGCCTCATGCTGGCAGAACGCATGGATGCCGCAAACGCGGCGTTTCAGGTCGGATACGAGAGCCCTTCGCAGTTCAACCGTGAATACAACCGTCAGTTTGGGGCACCACCGTTGCGTGACATCACAAAACTGCGTCAGATGTCTAACGCTGCATAAATGACAATTCGATTTATGATTTGGGGAGCCAAATCGCCGTCACCTGAACCTATTTTACAGGAATCGTGATACAGAGGCATTCTCCGACCGCATAGGTGGTCTTTTCGCAAAAGATACGGCCGTGAACCAAGATCTTTCTCCCTTCGGCGGAGATGATCTTGGTTTCTACTGTGACGACCTTCTTCAGGGGAAGGAGGTTTCGGAAGCTGGTATTGAGGTTGCCGACGACGATGGAATAACCGGCCGCCCAGGCCGCGAGGCCGAGCACTTCATCAAGAACCGCGGCCATGGAACCGCCGTGGGCGTGCCCCGGAGGGCCCTCGGTTTCAAGCCCGAACCAGACTCGTGCCTTCAAGTGCTGCTCCTCGTCCCTGTAGTAACGGACCCGGAAGCGGTCGCCGTCCGGGTCGCCGGACACGAAGCGGAGCGATTTCCCCACGAGCGAAGGGGCATCGAAAGAGGTCCAGCCGGGCTCACCGGCCAGTTTCGGAGAATTTTCTGAGCTGGTTTCTGCGGATTGATCTGTCACGGGTACTCTCCTCGATAGGATCGCCCCCATCTCGTTATCCGAAATGGGGGCGTTTGTGCATTGACAGCCTCCGGTAACCGAGCCGAAGGCACAATTTATGGACTATGGCCCCCTACCCGCTTAAATCAAAGCAGATTTGAGGCTCAAGAACCTGAACATCCTATCATAGTATGGTGGCAAACGCCACCACCACATTGATTATCGTGGGCTGAGTTAACCGGTATTGACAACCGGATGATCGATACAGTTTTATTTTGAGCCCACAGACGTTTCCCCCTGCCAACTACGGGATTTGGCGGCACATTTGTCCATCAGGCAATGTTGGCGGGAGATGAGACGGGTGACGGATGGCGCTGCCTGATGGCGGAGCCGTTTGTTGGAGCTGTGTAGACATACGCCTCTAGCTGACTTTATCTGCGGCTTTTCGCCTACTTGTCCCCGGACGCCGCGCAGCGCGGCGCGGAGAGCTCCTGTTTGAGCTCGCTGATCCGCTCCAGCCGTTTGGAGCGCTCCAGCTCGAGGATCTCCTGCTGCTCCTTGTAGCCCCGGATCGAGTTGGCGTCGATGATGGCGCTGCCGGCGTCGGCGGAGAGCTTGATGCCGAGCACCGCCTGCTTGAACAGCAGCTTGCCCGCGGGACCGAAGCCGGCCTCGGAGAGGTGCTCGCCGGCGAACTCCCAGCCGCCGGCGTCGTTCATGAAGCGGCTGTTGAAGTCGTCCAGGGCGGCCAGGGCCTTGCGCCCGTACCCCTCAGCCTGCTCCTTGTTTTTCGGACCTCCATCGGTGTTGTACTTATAACTCATCTTCACTGCGTCGACCAGGTCGTCGGAATACTTGACGCCGTTGTCGATCCACTCCCGGGCTGCCTTGATCTGGGCCGGGGTCAGTTTGCGCCCCTTTTGCCGCAGTCCGACCCCCTTCTCCAGGGCGTCAATCTCGTGCTTCATCAGCTGCAGCTGCTTCTTGGTCTTGACGAAATCTTTCAGGCGGTCTTCGAGCTCGTCGTACTTCTTATTGTAAAAAAAACTGCCGGTCTCCTTGCCGGCGTCGGCCGCCGCCGCCTTGATCCCCTTCTCGGCATCGTCGATCAGGCGCCGGTTCTTGGCCATGTCCGTCTCGAGCTTGGGCAGACTCCCCTCCAGGCGGGCCAGGGTCTCGGCGGCACTGCGGCAGCTCTCACGTTTTTTGGCCAGCTCAAGCTTTCTGGCGGCGTCGCTCTGCAGGGCATCGCCGATGGCCAGCCCGGCAGAGGGGGGCAGTGACGCCAGCTGCCCGGCCAGCTGCTGCGCCGCGAGCTTCCGGGCCGCAGCCTCGCTCTGCAACGCCGCCCGCTTCCGGGCCTCGTCGTCCAGGAGCATGGCTCCGTGCAGCTCATTCTGCTCCTTGACCAGGACCTGGTTGGCCTGGCTCTGGGCGGCAACCGCGGCCGAGGTCCGGGCGGAATCGGCGGCGTAGTCGGCCAGGGCCCCCTTGAGCGCGGCGCGCATGATGTCGCTGTTGGTGGTCTTGTGGTGGGCCGGCGCGCTGGTTTGGCGTGCACCGCCGCCGGAGCTGCCGCCGCCGGTGGCGGTGCATTTAAGGGAGTTGCTCCGCTCGTCGCACACGCAGGTATGAGTCTTCAGGTAGTCCTTCATCTGCGGATCAATGCTCCAGGCCCGGTAAGTGGCGTCGCACTCGATTTGGGGGTTGAGCGCCAGCGCCGCCGTTGGTGCCGCCAACAGCGCCATGGCAAGAGCCTGCAGGAAGCGGGTGCGCCTCACGTCAGCGCCCGTTCGGGGTGAGGCGCAGCGCCACATTCTGGGTGGCGCTGATCACCGCGCCGTCGCAGACCTCTTCGCAGAGCAGGCAGCAGTTGGAAGGGACTCCGAGCATGTTGACGCAGTGATACTTGCTCTCGTAGCTGGCCCAGGCATACTCGAGCTCGATCACCCGGGCGTCGGCATTGAAGGTGCCGGTCACCTGGTGCGACTGCGCCGGATAGGTGCAGCCGTGGCTGCCGCCGGTCGAGGGACCGGAGACGGAACCGCTCAGGGTGTCACCGCTCAGTTTCAGGTTGAAGGCAAGGCTGCCGGAGTGGATGGCGACGCTGACGGCGCCGATCACCACGCTGTAGCTGCCTCCCTGGCTGGAGGTCCAGGCACCGGCCATGCCGTTGACCTTGCCGATCTCCTCATTGGCCAGCTTGATTTCATAGATTTTGTCCTGCGCCGCCTGGGCTTTCGGGTCGGCCGGAACCGCCTCGATGAAGATCTTCAGGTTGGTGCCGGCGGCGTCCAGTTCCTTGCGCTCCGACTGCAATACCCCGAGGTTGTAGTAGCCGTCGGCCCACCAGGGGGA
>JBAQPK010000336.1:0-12665 GCA_049305715.1 Desulfuromonadaceae bacterium
GTCTCAGACAGGCCGACACGACATCAGGAAATCGAAAAACGGGTTCGCGATCTGCTGGTTAACAACGGGATGACTGAAATAATAAACTTCAGCTTCACCGCACCTGACGCAGCCGGCAAGCTCCTTCTGAATGACGACGATCCGCGCCGTCTTGCGATCAAGCTGGCCAACCCGCTGGTTGATGAACAGTCGGTCATGCGTACCACGCTGTTGCCCGGACTTCTCGATACAACAGCCAGAAATATGAATTTCCGCTCACTGGACCTTAAGCTTTTTGAAATGAGACGCGTCTACCTTCCCGGAGACGGGGAGGACATGCCTCGAGAACCGCTCTGCATTGTTGGAGCCATATCCGGAAGCCGTGACGGTGACGGGTGGAGCCGCCCCAATGAAATGGTTGATTTCTATGATGCAAAGGGTGTCGTCGAGACAGTCCTGGATTTCTTGGATATCGGAGGGGTGTCATGGGCAACTGAAACCCCGGAATCTTATTATCACCCCGGCAAATCGTGCCGGATTTTTGCAGGGCGTGATTGTATAGGTTCAGTTGGGGAGTTGCATCCCACAGTCCAGAAAAATTTTGAAATCGAAAAACCTGTATTTTGTTTTGAACTCGATTTTGAGAAACTTGTTAGGCTGTCCCGGACAAAAAAAACGATTACCGCACCTTCCCGTTTTCCCGATAGTACCCGTGATATTGCACTGCTGATTCCGGAAGAACTTGCTGCTGCCAAGATTATTGACTGCATCAGAACGGAAAAATCGAAGGAGATTGAGCATGTTCAGATCTTCGATGTCTACCGCGGAAAAGGTGTTCCGGAGGGACACAAGAGCATTGCAGTGCGTATCAGATACCGGTCCTTTGAGCGTACACTTGCCGAAGAAGAAATTGCGGCACTCCACGCTAGAATTGTTGCTAAGCTGAGTGATACATTGCCGGTAACGGTACGATAAAAAATATTGCGTAATAGATTTCCCTGTGCTATAAAATTTCTCCTTTTGATTCAGCGTATTAACCGGTAAAGATTGAGGTACTTATGACGAAAGCAGACATAGTTGAACGTATTCATCAGAGAATCGGCTTTTCAAAAAAAGAGTCGGCTGAAATGGTAGAAACGGTCTTTGGGCTTCTTAAGGTTACCTTGGAATCCGGTGAAAAAATCAAGATTGCTGGTTTTGGAAATTTTGTAGTAAAACAGAAGGCGGACCGTCGCGGTCGTAACCCGCAAACCGGTGAAACCATAACAATAAATGCTCGTAGGATCCTGACATTCAAGCCTAGTCAGGTTCTGAAAAATGCAATAAATGCTGAAGCTAAATAGGTTGCGGTCCAGGGTTTTTCTGTTATGGCTGCAACGCTAACTGAAAAAATGTATTATAAAATCGGTGAAGTCGCCGAGATTGCAGGTGTCAGAACATCCGTACTCCGTTTTTGGGAGTCAGAATTCTCATTTCTCAAGCCGGTGAAAAGCAGTTCCGGCCAGCGGATATATTCAAAAAATGAAGTTGATCTTGTTTTACAGGTCAAGCATTTGTTGTACGATGAAAAATTTACTATTGAGGGTGTAAAAAAACGTATTAACACTAAAGGGAAACTGGTTAAAGCAGAAGACCTTTCCGATGGTGTTGCTGTTACGGATTACAGCGAAGTTCTGAAGGCTGTCCGGAATGAGCTGAAAGTTTTACGGGATTTATTGTAGAGTAGTTTCATCGGTGCGTAGCGCAGCCTGGTAGCGCACTAGACTGGGGGTCTAGTGGTCGCAAGTTCGAATCTTGTCGCACCGACCAAAAAACGATAGGGGTTTCGCGTAGTTAGCGAAGCCCCTATTTTTTTGCTGGACAGAGTTTATTTATTTTTTTATTATTCAAGCTTCTGCATATTTCGATGCTTGGAGCAAATATGAAGACTCGTGGGAAGTTACCTAAAGGAATATATTATCCAAAAGGAACATCTGTTCTCTATATAAGATTTACAAATGAGTTTGGTAAACAGACACATGAGTCTACTAAGGCTGATGATCTTGATGCTGCCAAACTATTACTAGAACATAGGAAATCTGAAGTCTTAGCTCGTCGATCGCCTGCAATCGCTGCCATACTCGGAAAAGTCAAAGCAAAACAGAAAACTTTTAGTGACTTTCTCAAAAATGATTACTACCCTTCAGTCGCATCAACACCTTCTGAAAAGACCAGAAAATACACGTTAGATGCATTTGCCTTAAAGAATGGTCATTTTCTTGTTGGAGATATCAGTTTAGTACATCTTCTTGAATATCGTAACAATCAAAAAATCGTTGAAAGTAGAGTAAACGACGGTAGTAAGATAAATACAAATGAAATACTTTCTAAAAACCAAAGGCATATACTCAAGACTGTACCTGCGAGCAATGCAACAAAAAATAGGCACAGAGCGTGGCTTTTACATGCATTATCTTATGCCGTTTCAAATAGTTTGTTTTCTAAGCAGACATATAAATCTATCACGGAAGATGAAAATTATCAAAAATTGCCAGAAGTTACGAAAAAACCAAGGGCGTTCTCGGTCGAACAACTTCATAAGCTATTGGATGCTGCTGAGAATCGTAACAAAGAACTTTATCAAATTATTCGTCTGGCAATAGCCTCCGGTATTAGAAAGGGCAATCTGCTTAGGTTCGAGTGGGGTTGGATAAACCACGATCTAAATGAAATAATTGTACCGCCTAAAAATCCAAAAAGTAAGACTTGGCAAAACATACCGATAAGTGAACCAATACGTACCGTTATCGAAGAACGTAAACTTGTTAAAAAGGGTGGTTGCCCTTATTTGTTCTACAACCCTGAAACTGGCACATGTTGGAATAATCTGAATCGCTCCTGGTGGCGAATTCTTGAAGAAGCCGGCTTGCGCAACCGGACTGACTCACAGTCACTTAGGATTTTAGAGAATAAGAATAAGAAAAGGGTCGAACAGGGGCTTGACCCACTGCCGCTGCCCGAAAAAGTCGAATTGGGTATCGACGCGGTCTTTCATAGCTTGCGACATTCCTTTGGCTCTCATCTAGCGTATAAGAGAATTCCAACTATTACATGTATGAAGTTGCTCGGCCACTCATCATTAGAAATGACTGAGAACTACCTGAAAGAACTCTCTGGTGTGCAAGAATACAAGCGGGACCTTGATAGCATTGCCCCGCTCCTGCAGCATCATCCGATTGATAAACCTGAGCCATATACTGATGCACAAGGCCGATATATTGATGAAGACGGCGGAATATGGGTCGGTGAAGAAGATGAGACGGAATGGTAGTAATTCAGTATATATGACTTGAATACAAATGAAGCCTCAGCAGACTTGCTGGGGCTTTATTGTTGATGTTGTTTGGATGTTATTGCGTATTCCGGACGAATCCGGCCACCATTCCGGCGGGAAAGCGGCCACCGTTCCGACGGGAATCCGGCCGGCATTCCGATTTGATTGCGGCCACCATTCCGGAGCAATCCGGCCAGTGTAATTTGAGAGTGTAGTCGCGGGGTAACTCCAACAGGTATCCTGCCTTCCTTGATTGAATAACGAGGAGGGCGTGATGCCGAGAGAAAGAGTTACCATGCGAAAGATACGAGAGATACTCCGCCTTGTCTGGTCGTGTAACCAGAGCAGGCGTGATACATCCAGGACCTGCGGTGTCGGCAAGACCACTGTGGATGACACCATCAACCGGGCAACAGCTGCCGGTTTTGTCTGGCCCTTGCCTTCTGATCTCGATGATGAAGCCCTTGAGCTACGCCTCTATCCCCCCGTTATCAATCCTGCTTCCCGCAAACTTCCCCAACCTGACTGGCAGGCTCTGCACGACGAGCTTGTCAAACACAAGAAGCTCACCCTCATGCTGTTATGGCAGGAGTACAAAGAAGGTGAACCCTCCGGCTACCAGTACAGCCAGTTCTGCGAACTGTACCGTCAATGGAGAAAGAAGCTCGACCGCTCCATGCGTCAGGAACACCGTGCCGGCGAGAAGTTCTTCGTCGACTACGGTGGTCAGACGCTACCGGTTGTAGACGCCTCAACCGGCGAGGTTCGGGACGCCCAGATGTTTGTGGGTGTCATGGGCGGCAGTAACCAAACCTATGCCGATGCGACCTGGACCCAATCCCTTGCAGATTGGACCGGCTCCCACGTCCGGGCTTTCGGTTTCATGGGTGCCGTTCCGCATTGCATAGTTCCTGACAACCTGCTCTCCGGTGTTACCAAAACCTGTCGCTATGAACCGGATCTAAACCCCACCTCTGCGGCACTCGCCGATCATTATGGCACCGCCATCGTTCCTGCCCGTGTACGCCGTCCCAAGGACAAGGCCAAGGTCGAAGGTGGCGTGCTGTTCGCCCAACGTTTCATCTTGGCTGGCCTGCGCAATCGAACCTTCTTCACTCTGGCCGAAGCCAATGCCGCCATTCGTGAACGTCTTCTCCTTCTGAACAACCGCCCCTTCAGAAAGCTGCCCGGAAGCCGGCAGAGCCGGTTCGAGGAGATTGATCGTCCGGCCATGCTGCCGTTACCGGAAACGCCTTATGAGTATGCCCAGTGGAAGAAGGCCCGTGTGCATATCGATTACCACGTCGAATTGGAAGGGCACTTCTACAGCGTCCCCCATCGTCTGGTGAAGGAACAGGTGGATGTGCGGCACACCGAGACGATCGTCGAGTGCTTCTACAAGGGAAACCGGATCGCCTCCCATCCCAAGTCATCTGTCCAGGGCAAACACACCACCACACCGGAACATATGCCCAAAGCCCATCGGGAGTTCGCCGAGTGGACACCAGAGCGGATTATCTCCTGGGCAGCCCAGACCGGAACAGCCACAGCACAGGTAGTGGAGATCATCCTGTCAAGGAAGGCGTTTCCCGAGCATGGCTTCCGATCCTGCATGGGGATCATCTCTTTAGCGAAGCGCTATACCAAAGAACGTCTGGAGGCGGCCTGTGATCGGGCAGTCACCATTAAAGGCGTCACCTACAGAAGCATCAAGTCGATCCTTGAGAACAACCTGGATCAGAAGGCGCTACCCAAACAGATGGAACTACTTCCGGTTGCCCATGAGAACATCAGGGGCACGGATTACTACAACGACGAAAGGAAACCGCATGCTGACACAACCGACCATCGAGAAGCTGAACTCGATGAAACTCGCCGCCATGGCCAGAGCCTTTGCGGACCAGATGCAATGCCCGGACATGGCACAGCTCTCCTTTGAGGAGCGCTTCGGCCTGATCGTGGATTACCAGATGACCGATCTGGAAAACCGGCGAATGCAGAACCGGCTCAAGAACGCCAAGCTCAGGCTGTCCGCCTCAATCGAGGATCTGGACTTCCGCCAGGGAAGAGGCGTTGATCGCTCACAGGTCATGTCCCTTGCCGGGAATCAGTGGGTGAAGAGCCATCACAATATCCTGGTGACCGGACCGACCGGCGCCGGCAAGAGCTACCTGGCCTGTGCGCTGGCACAGAAGGCCTGTCGGGATGGTCACTCCGTCCTTTACCAGAGAGTGCCGCGACTGCTTCAGGAGATCGCGGTGTCCAGACTCGATGGCCGCTACAACAGGATCATTGCGCCGCTAACCAAATGCGAGGTACTGATCCTGGACGATATGCTCATCTCTCCCCTGACGCGGGAGGAACAGCGGGAACTGCTGGAGATCGTCGAGGACCGTTATGACCGCAAGGCAACCGTCATTACCAGTCAGCTGCCGGTGAGAGCCTGGCATGATGCCATGCAGGACCCGACCCTGGCTGACGCTATCCTGGACAGACTGGTACACAATGCCTACAAACTGGAACTGAAGGGTGAATCCATGAGACGAAAACGATCCGTGCTTGACCAGAAAACAGAAACTGTGACAGAGTAAAAACCCACACCCCGAGACTCTCTCTCGTCACTGGCCGGAATCACCTGAACGCTGGCCGTATTCACAGCGGAATGGTGGCCGCCATCACGTCAGTTCGACTGGCCGCTTTCACCGGAATACGCTGTTAAACAGAAAGCCCCCATCTTGTAGCTCGAAATGGAGGCTTTTTTATATCGGCAGGCAGTGTTCACCAACGATCGATTATCTAGACTTTTTCCACGATGAAGGCTTGAATAGCCACAATCCCTGCATCGTTGTATCATGCTCCGATGCTGCCAAAATAGAAAACTTGTACTCCTTTCTCGAATATGCAGCTTCCAGACAGTACTTGGTGTGTTCGTACCCATCAACAATTTGCTGCTGTGGACATACCAGTTTGACTGCATGCCTGATTTTTCTCGAACGTTGGTAGTCAGTGCTATAATAACGTTCCAGCCAGCTCTGGAGAAATATACTTGTTTCACTATTGTGCAGTTCGGATGCGGCTTTCTCAGTCAGATACCGATATCCAAGAATGTGCATTCTTTGGTACCAAATTAGGAAAACAATTTCATCCGCAATGCGTGGCCGAACATCCCAGCCCAGTCTTATCCCTTCAATTAATGGCTTGCACCCATAATAAAATCCCATGTGACTGAGTAAAGCTTGCCTCATGTTCGCGAAGTTCCCCCGTGCTAATTGGACGAGCGAGGTGTCAATAGCAAGCGCCGGACGCAGTGCAGGATGTATAACCGGATTATCCATGATGAAACGGGAGCCTAAACCAAGCGTATTGATGCGTTCAATCAGGCCGGTTGAGAACAATTCCTGATTCCTGACAAGACTTACATGTTGAGCTTCTGTGATGCTGCTGTTAGGCATAACATCCCCTTTGAGTGTAATCTGCTGGTGGAGAGACCCTTGCTACAACCGTGCCTGAGATTATCAGTAAAATTGGCAGAAGGCCGCTTGGCGTAGTCCTCAGTAGTGGTCGAGTGGTGCCGGAGGCTTTACTTCAAAGATGTTTCACCTTCCTGATCAATAAACTGCTGCCACGCCGCCGCCCAGATCAATTCATCTTCCTGGGCCAACTGTTTTTCTTCAGCCTTAAATTTCTCGTAACACTCCGGACAATAGCAATAGACACTTGACGGGTCGGGGTCGTCGGGGTCGTAAGCCCACTCCCGCCGCAAAACTGCGCCGCCACCATGGCCATACTCCGCGCCGTAGCGCACTCACCGTCACACCAGCAGAAATATACGTCCTTGCCGCCAGCTTTGGAGAGCGTCCATCAGTTCGATGAGGGTCATTTTCTTGGTGTCCGTTTTCTCGCCTCCAGCATTGTCATTGGCCGTAGTTTTACGGCACAAGTCGAAAGTAGCAAAAAAATGCAGGCGATTGGAGAACTGTCAACTTAACTTAGTCTATGGATATAGTAGGCAATAAGTCGGCAAGTTCTGTTTACGTTGCCGGTGATGTCGGTGGTCTGTTCGCCGCGGCCGTCAAGGTAGTCGATCTTCTTGATGAGCTTCTCGGTTGTGCCGATTTCTTCGGCCAGGTAGGCGCGTTTGCCATGTTTGTTCAGCAGTCGCTTGGGCGCTACCGAAGCTGGGGGTGAAGGCGGATTTTCTGCCGCTCGGGTCGATTATTGGAAGAGGTTCTCACGCTTTAATCAGTATGTTTGACTTGAATACAAAAAGGCCTCAGCAGGTTTGCTGGGGCCTTTTTTTGATGATTTTGGGATCGCGACAGTCCAGGCTAACGGTAAATTTTGTTCATTCCTTTATGCCGGCCAAATCCAGCATAAACCGCGATAATACCCCCTGTGTATTATCAACCAAGCGGTAGACCATTTCACGGCTATTGAGCGGATTCCGCTCAGCCAGAATCAACTTTTGTCCCTTTTCCTTAATTGCATCATCTGTCTGAGCGTAATACGAAGATAGGCTTTTGCAATGCCGTGAAGCAGCAGCAATTTTTAGGTCGAGTGCCCTAGCCAGTTCAACCTGGTTGGACTGGCCGTGACGCCAAAGGTGTACCAGAATCATTACTTGTTGCAATGGCACATCCGCTCCAACAGCCTGCCGTAGTCCTCTGGCAGCTGTGATGAAACGCTCTGCCACCACCATACAATCTTTCGTATCTGCCGGCATGAAATCACCTCGTTACATGAATTTATGAATATCAAGTATGTATCATAAACAAAGACTGTCTTGCAAGCGATAGTGTTTAGGCGTATAATCATTTCCCCCCGAAGAAGAACACCCACCCCCGGGGAAAAAAGGAGGTACCACCATGCATAAATTCCTCACAGCCCACCACGTTCCCCTGAGAATTCTCGCAGAGCATTCAGTTCTTCCCGTGCACCTTGCCCTGGCTGCTCATGCCGTGAATGTAGGCATCCTGCTATCAACGCTTACAGTAACAGCCTACCTCGCCTCAACGATTTATCAGCACCGGGCACAACAACGGGTGACTACCAATGCTTGAAAAGTTCAACGAGACCCTGTGCACGATAGACATCGCACATGAACGACAAAGCCAGGCAGAGATCAAATCATTGGCGCCATTTCATGTTCACCTGAGTATAGGGCATAGGCGCCTTGGCCAACTGCAGGACCGCCAAGAAGTTTCGAACAAATGCAGGGACTATGCGAGAACAAGGATGTGGCAGGAAAATCACGACAGGCTGGTAAGGACATTGGCCGGCCAGGCGGCTATGGAACTTGGGCCCCAGCTGAATAAGCGCAAGAGGGCGATCGATTGGGTGTTGACGGCGCTGTTCGCTTCGTCGACGCTGATCTACGTAGAACCGGCGTGGTGGGTAATCGGCGTTCTGCTCGACATGATGCTGGTAATAGCGCTTTATTTCGTACACATGGAATGGGTGTCGCGGGTTGTATACATCAATGACATTATCGCCTCAAGTTTCAGGGCGAACCGAGGCCAGGAAGTGGCGCTGAAACTCCAGCGCCGGAAAGGACCGGCAAATGCCAAACCTCACCCTTAAACTGGGCCCACACGACAGCTGGCTGGGGACCCGAAGAATCTGGACACAATGCCAGCTGGACGGCGCTGAGGCGAAATGTCTACTGTTTAGGTTTCGCAAAAAACGCGCGCCCTGGTTAAAGCAAGAACATATGCTTGCGGTAGCATGCTGCCATCAGCTCTTGTTCTTCCGTAATGACAGGCTGCCGCAGAAGCCTCTGAAACTGGCCGACGCAATTCTGAGCTTCAAACCGGCGGAGCATGCGTTGTCAATATGCGCCGAATGGAGCGAATGGCCAGCGGCGGAAAGTTTGATGGAGGGGCTGGTTGGTGATATTGGCGAATTTGA
Source organism: Desulfuromonadaceae bacterium (assembly GCA_049305715.1). GTDB lineage: Bacteria > Desulfobacterota > Desulfuromonadia > Geobacterales > Pseudopelobacteraceae > JACRCG01. The sequence goes on from JBAQPK010000336.1 coordinate 9,200, forward strand.
GCCGAAACAGCTAATGGCAGATCATGTGCTAAAATGCTGGAACGCCGCGCCGCTGCCGGGCTGGACGCCGGTTCATAGAGGGTGTCTGGGTATGTCGTTCGTGCGAAACGTTGTCAACAATCAGACGGACAAACTGATCACAGCGGAGGTGACGAGCAATGCACTTTACTTGTATAATAAACCACTTGAGCAGAATGAAGCCTTGAAAGACCAGGATGTTATGAAACGCTGGAATCTGCACGACCTAGAACCGGCGCGTCTTTGTGCCTACCTGGATGCGGAAGATATCATTCAGACAAGGCTGATGATGCGATATAACCGGATGTGGTTATTTCAGTACTTTCTAAGCCAGGAGGCGCTGCCCTTCTGAACCCCCAAGGCCCGGTTTTCCGGGCCTTTTTTGTTGCCGCAGAAAAAAGTTGACAGGGCCAGACGGACTGGTATTACTGAATATGCCTACTTACTTGGCACTTTTCGCCCGCCAGATGAGCCCCCATAAATCGTTACACCCTGGTACCTGCTACCACATTGGACGAAACCGCCCTCTGAATGCAGGTAATCAATTAACCCCGTATTAAAATACTATCAACAGTAGCAACCTCACAAACCAGCTGGAATACCATTTGATTCTAGATTGTCGACGGCCCTCTTGGGCGTGGGCCACAATCCCGTCCTGGCGTTTGTCCGACGGCAATCTCGGGAGTGCTATTGAAAACACAGAAGCTATCGCTGCTGTAAGCGCCAAAAGGCGTCAATCGCCTCAAGGCCGACAGAGCATCACAATAACGCGGTTCGCCGCGATAACATAGAAGCAGCCCGCACCTGCGTGGCTACAACTCGAGGTCTTTGAATTGCGCGTCACTTTCAAATGCGGAAGCGACTGGCGATCGAAGGCAGTGAAACGCAGACCCCTGAAATGGGAAGAAAGGTAGGTTCCACGACAAGTCGCTTCCGTATTTTAGAAAGTGACGCAAAATTAACAGATGTAAGTACCCGTATTTACTAAATAAATAGGGGTGGGTTCACTGGCCTTTACGGAAGACAGACTGCATGCGGACCGCCGAGGCGGTGACGATGTAAGGAAACTGTCAGAATACATTGATAGGTTCGAGCGGCGTGCCGCGGACGACCAACTCCGAGTATTGACATCACATTGTAGGACCGGGGCGCCGGGGATGGGAGCAGGTGGTTAGTTACCACTTGTCATCGGAACAAGCGAAAGCTTGTCCAGTAAGGACTCAGGGGCGAAACCTCTGAAGCACCTCTGGCTCACCAACAGGTGAGATCTGGACTCCATTCAAATAGATCAGGTTTACGTGCTTTCTTCCGGGCCGCCTACGGGCTGCCGGCAGGGAGGCATGATGCCACCCATCAAAACAAACCTAACGCCAACCGGGAGAACCACACAATGGGATACAAGCCACATGGAGAAAAAATGACACCGCTGGGCCGCAAAATCTATTTGCAACTTGAGAAACTGATTATGTCACGCAGGAGTGAATCTCCTGCGACCAAAAAGGAACACCTGAACTCAGCCAGGCTGTTCGCGCACTTCCTGACGAAGAAGGGTTCACCAGGAAATGGACCGCAGAACGCCAATGAGTTCGGCAAGAAACATGTTGACCTTTGGAAGGAGCACCGGAAGCTCGAGGTTGGCAAAGGACAGCTCGAAAAGGACGCCGCAATGCTACGCAATGTCACCGATAAGCAGGGCCGTGGCAACCTTATGCCTGCCAAAAATGGCGCTGACATAAAGAGGACGTATTCAGAGCGCAACAAGCCGAAAAAATGGACAAGCCCCACGGACCGAGACGAACGCCAGGCAAAACTAGAAGCCAAAAGCGAACGTTATGGTCTTGCAGCGAAGATTGCCCAGGAGTTCGGCGAGAGGCGTGCCGAATCCCTTACCAGTCGCTGGATCATCGTCAGAGAAGGTAATATATTCATGTCAAACTGGGGTACCAAGGATCCTTCAGTCGATATGAAGGTGATCAGCATCCGCCAGATCCGCTACATGTACGCTACCAAAGAAGAGCGCAAAAACGAACCGCCGAAAGACTGGGCCTTTGAAGACAAGAAGACCGGACACCTGTACGCAACGAAGGAAGGTGTTCCCTACCTGTATGTTGGGAAAGAAGCCAAGAACGGAGTAAAGCACCTTGTACCCATTCAGACACAATCACAGTGGGATGCCGTCAAAGCGGTCAACGAGTTCTGTATGCGGGAGAAGACCGAGAATCTTTATCCGCAGGGAATGAACCCGGAGCAGGCCAAGCGGCAGTTTAGCGCAGCACTGCGAGAGGTAGGTATGACAAAGAAAGATGCCGGATACACCCTTCACGTGGACCGTCATGAGTACGTGCAGCGATCATCGCTGCCTGATACTGAACTGATACGTGCTGTTGGTCACGGGGACGTCCGCAAGCTTGATGCCTACCGCCCAAAGAAATAAGTCTACATATTATAATCCGCACAGTAAGGCCCCTTCGAGGGCCTTTTCTGCGTTTGGGGTATTGGGAGTTGTCGCACCACGAAAGAATTCTTTCGCATCCACGGTCGATATCAACGAAAAGCGTGGCAATAGCGACAGCCGCAACGTGTTCCACCACGACGCTCCTTATGAACGATATTAGTCCTGCTGTAACATTATAAAAATGGGCCCTCCGGGGCCCTTTTTCTTGTTGACAGGTCAGGACAGCATGCTACTGAACTGGTATTACATATACCACGTGCTCGAAAGGGAAGAATAAATGACAGTAGTTGACTTATACGCTGCGGTGGAAGAACACCTCATTATATTGAAAGCCACGGGGGAGGACTGGGACCTTTACTGGTTTGAAGACGAATTCGACATGGGCATCAAGCGGGGCTCAGAAATAGTTTTTCGTGCACCCTGGATCAGCAAGATTCACGATTGGACAAGTTTGGAGGTAGACAAGCTGAAGCAGGGCCGTTCTTCAGATAAGACTGATCCCGGTATTGGCTGAAGGGTCATGGCCTTCTGTATTTCTTGTTCCGGACTACAGTTATAGCCTTTCTTATACGATATTTTTGTTCGTTAACGAAACTTGTGTCGCCAAAAAAGAGCTTCGTGAGTTCCCGTTGTGATGCGCCATTATAAGGATAATCATCTAAAGCAGAAGAACCCCCTAAAAAATACTTGTCGTGGATCTTCATCATAACGGAATAGTTAAAGGCATCCCAGTCAATGTATGTAACTCTTTTTATCATGTTTACGCTTACGATCCCCCTGTATGCAATACTGCCAACGGCGTTGAAACATTCTTCATGACGACCAGCAAAAGAAAACATATTGTCTCGATAATATGCCGTTCTCTCATACATCCTTCCGGCTACAGAGTCTGAGGATCTGCCCGCCTGCTCCAAATAGTCTTCGTCCGGGTAGCACAACCCCACGTCAAGCATCTTGCCGTCAATTTCAAAAATAGCCGCTGGTAGCAGGTCT
>JBAQPK010000337.1:0-7239 GCA_049305715.1 Desulfuromonadaceae bacterium
GCATCCCCCCTGTCACCCCGCCCAACCAAAACAAGCCGCCTGGTCAGACCAACGCTGAACCGGACGGCTTCAATTTTATAAATGTTTTGCTTCCCCCGTCATCACAACAGGCTCTCCCCGGTCATCTCCACCGGCTGCACCAGCCCCAGCATCTTCAGCATGGTCGGCGCGACATCGGCCAGTCGCCCCCCCTCGCGGAGTTTTACATCCTTGCGGCTGTCGTCCACCAGTACCAGCCAGACCGGGTTGACCGTATGGGCGGTGAACGGCGCGCCGTTTTCATCCATCAGCTGCTCGGCGTTGCCGTGGTCGGCGGTGATCAGCGCCGCCCCCCCCAGCTCCCGCATCCTGGCGACAATCCGCCCCACGCAGGCATCCACCGCTTCGACCGCCTTGATCGCCGCCGCCTCGACGCCGGTATGGCCGACCATATCGCAATTGGCGAAGTTGAGGATGATCACGTCATACTGATCCAGATCCAGCAGTTTCAGCAGCTTGTCCGTCACCTGAACAGCACTCATCTCCGGCTTCTGATCATAGGTGGCGACCTCTTTCGGTGAGGGGATCAGCGCGCGGTCCTCGCCCGGAAAGGGGGTTTCGACCCCGCCGTTGAAGAAGAAGGTGACATGGGCATATTTCTCGGTTTCGGCGATGCGCAGCTGTTTCAGTCCGGCATCGGCGAGCACGCCCCCCAGGATGTTGGTCAGTTCCGTTGACGCAAAGGCGACCGGCAGGCCGAAGGTCGCGTCATATTCGGTCAGGCAGACGTACCCCGCCAGTTGCGCCCTTTTTTTGCGCTCGAAGCCGTCAAAATCGTCCAGGGCAATCGCCCGGGTAATTTCGCGGGCCCGGTCGGAGCGGAAGTTGAAGAATATGAAGCCGTCGCCGTCGTTGACTGTCGCGCCTTGCGCAACGACAACCGGCAAAACGAATTCGTCATGCACCCCGGCGGCGTAGCTCTGCTCAATCGCCTCTTTAGCGGAAGCCCGTTGTTCCCCTTCGCCGCGGACGATGGCGTTGTAGGCCTGCTCGACTCTGTCCCAGCGGTTGTCGCGGTCCATCCCGTAATAGCGCCCCATCACCGTCGCAATCGTTCCGGTGCCGATCCGCGCCATCTCCCCCTCCAGCTGCTCCAGATAGCCGGCGCCGCTCTGGGGGGGCGTATCACGGCCATCCAGCAGGCAGTGAACAAAAACATCGGTCACCCCCTCCCGCCGGGCCAGCTCCAGCAGCGCGTACAGGTGGGTGTTGTGGGAATGGACCCCGCCGTCCGAGAGGAGGCCGGAAAGATGCAGCCTCCCTCCGGCCGCCTTGACCTTTTTGATGCAATCCAGCAGGACCGGGTTGGCGAAGAAATCGCCATCCAGAATGGATTTGGTGACGCGGGTCAGCTCCTGGTAGACCACCCGGCCGGCCCCCAGGTTAAGATGCCCGACCTCGGAGTTCCCCATCTGCCCTTCCGGCAGGCCGACCGCCATCCCGGATGTGAGGATCGGAGCGTGCGGGTATTCGTTCAGGAGTCTCGTCAGGTTGGGGGTTTTCGCCAGGGCAACGGCGTTGTGGGCGGGGTTGGGGTTGATCCCCCAGCCGTCGAGAATCATCAACAGGAGCGGTTTTTTCATACACATATCCTTTTTGAAGATTGGACTTAAAATCTGTCTCACGCAACGAACGCGACGCCGCAACGCATATCAAGGCAAATATCTAATCTGATGGTTTTACATTGACAGCCTGTTTTCGAATTCCGTTGCGTCGTCGCGGCGTCGCGTGATCAATTGCTGTTTGGGTTTAATGATGGTACGGCTCGCCGTTCAGTATCGTAAACGCCCGGTAGATCTGCTCCAGCAGGAAGGCCCGCACCATCTGGTGGGTGAAGGTCATTTTTGACAGCGACAGCAGCCTGCCCCGGCGGCGGAATTCTTCGGAGAAGCCATAGGCGCCGCCGATGACGAAGATCAGCTCGGCCACGCCGCTGTCGCGCTGCTTGCCGACAAAGGCGGCCAGACCGGGCGAGTCCATCTGTTCGCCCCTCTCGTCCAGCAGGATCAGGACGGCATTCGGCGGGATCTGCTTCTCCAGCCGCTCGCACTCCCGGCGGCGCATCTCCTCCGCCGCAGCCCCCTTCTCGTCGCGGATATCGACCAGATCCAGCGGACAGTAGCGCCGGATGCGACCGGCGTATTCCTCGATCGCGTCCTTGACCCAGGGGTCACGGCTTTTACCGACCCAGAGCACCTTTATTTTCAAAAATCGGTTTCCTTGCGTGACGCCTTGATTTCCGGCGGCAGCTCAAGTTCCGGCGCCATGCCCCAGAGCCCGTCCAGGTCATAATATTTGCGGATTTGGTCATGGAAGATATGCACCAGCACATCGCCATAATCCATGACGATCCATTTGCCGTCGGTGGCGCCCTCAATATCGTTGATCTTGCCGTACTTCTTCAATCCGGTGCGGATGTTGTCGGCAATGGCCTGGTTCTGTTTATCGGAAGAACCGGAGATAATCACCATATAGTCGGCAATCGATGAGACCCGTGAAATATCGCGCACACAGATATCATAGGCCTTTTTGTCATACGCCAGCTCGGCGCACATAAGCGCGCGCTCGCTGGGGGTCAGGGTCGTCTTTTCAACGGTTTTTGTTTTTTTTACGGGCATTGGTGATAGATCCTTTGGTGCGAGATATATGCTGCTACGTCGTGTGGTACATACCGGGCAAGGTCGGCTCCCCCGGCGGCGAGCCGGCGGATTTCGGTCGAAGAGAGCTCCAGTGGCGAACCGGTGATAAAAAACAGTGCCGTCCCGGAGCGGTGCGTCAGGCGGCCTGTTTCGCTCTGAATGGTGAACTCCGCCCTGACCGCTTCCGGCAGGGCGGCAAGCGGGTCGGCAATCGGACAGCCAGGGCGCTCGACGACGATCAGGTTGCACGAGCGGAAAATCTCGTCATAGCGATGCCACGTGCCGATCTCCAGAAACGAATCTCCGCCGATGATAAAAAACAGATCATCGTCCGGAAACCGCTCCCGGAACGCCCAGATCGTGTCGATGGAATATGACTTCCCTCCTCGTTCCGCCTCGATGGTCGACATCTCGAAAGAGGCTCTGCCGGCGATAGCAATGCCGACCATTGTCGAGCGGGCTGCGAATGACACTCCGCCGGCCACCGGCTTGTGCGGCGGATCGGCGGCCGGAATGAAGATGACCTTGTCGAGCCCGCAGGCACGCTGCGCCTCCTCGGCAATACGCAGATGGGCATTGTGAACCGGATTGAAGCTCCCCCCCAGCAGGCCGATTCTCATCTACAGAATCTCCGGCTTCAGCAGCGTGCCCCTGATCGGCACGGTATAAACTCCCGGAGAGGTCATAAACTTGGCCAGCAGCATAAAAACCAGCTTCTGTTTTTCCAGGAACTCCGGTTTCGGCATGATTTCCAGCCTCATATTGAGGGGGGTGACACCGGCGTTGCCCCCCGAGGGAATGTCGCCCGAAAGCCGCATGTAAATACCGTCACCTTCCAACGTAAAGCTCTCCAGGCGTGCCTTGCCGTCACTGACCCTAACCATCCCCTGCGTTTTCAGATCGGCGGCGTCAGGGAGTGGAAAAGCCCCCAGTTTGACACCTGAAAATTCCAGCTTCTTTACCTCAAGCTTCAGGTCACCGCTCAACCCCTTTGCCCCGCGCTGCAGTTTTCCCTGGCTCCAGAGGGTGCCGTCGGCATGTGCTCCGAGCACGCTCTTGAAAAAGGGGATCCCGGAAAGGGCTATTCCGTCGGCGTCTAGATCCATGGCTGCCTTGCCATTCAGGGCATACCTGATATCCAGATGCCCCTTCCCGATCGTTGCTACCCCGGAAACAACAGCCCGCCCGGCGAGGAGCGGAAGCAGCAGCGGCCTGACATGCAGCCGTTCGCACTGGAACAGCGCCCCCCGCTCAGACGACAGCAGCAGGTTGTCCCATGCCAGTCCGGGGAGAAGTGTCTTGTGAACAGCCGGGGTAAGCGATAACCCCTGACGTGACAGAATCTCCGCAAGTACGGCATCGATCTTCCCGGCCGGAAACAGCAGATAGCTGAACAGCAGAAAAAGAACCGGGACCGCCGCCAGAAATGCGGCTCGTCGCGCCAGGATCCGGGTTTTCATGGCTTTGCCAGACCGGGAGCCGGCCGGAGCAGCGCCATGATCAGGTTCAGATCGCAGCGGGACGGATCATCAAAACGGGTCCGCAGATTATATTTTTTAAACACCAGCGGCCGGCTCCCTTTTTCGAGCCGGTACAGCAGGTTGACCGCTTCGTTGAGAGTTAAACCATCGATGCGGATATCGGCCGCATCCTCGGTAAAGCCGCCCCGCTCTTCACCCTTGAGCGGAACTATTTTCACCGATTTCCCCTTGATCCCGGTATCTTCGATGATTTTGGCCGGTGAATCGTCCGGGAGAAGCGAAGCAATACGGCCGCTCAGCTGAACGGATGCAGCCCTAGCCGACAGATACGAGGCTTTGAGCGGCAGCAATTCCCTCAGCACCGCTTCACGGGCGGTTCGTTTCTTTTCAATCGACTCCACCCTGGCGTTCAGCGCCGACAACCCGACCGCTACGGCAAGCACGGCAATCAGGGCGTAGCCGCTCCGGAGACGTGTCCGGCCGTCAAGTTCCTGCCACCTGTCGCGAATGATCTCCAGGAGCCTCATTTCGTCCCCTCCTTGAGTGTTCCTGTCAGGCTGAAGGTAACCGTGCCATCCGGACGGCTCTTGACTTCGCCCAGTTCGGCAGAGGCCAGCAGAGGGGCAAGCGACGCCTTAAACGCATTGACCGCCTGGGCGGACCGGGCATCCCCTTTTATCCGCAGGGTGCGCCCCTCCAGCTCGGCTTCATACAGACCGTTGATGGAGCTCCCTTTGGCCTCGGCCAGCTTCTTCAGGATATCGAGATACCCGTTTGAACTTTCGACACCGGCCAGTTTCCTGATCTCCCCCTTGATTTCGGAAATTTCATCAACCGCCTTGGCCCGGGCCGGAAAAACCTCGCGATAAATCGCCGCAATGGATTTGTCCAGGGAGGAAAGGTCGGCGGCGGCGGCACGGTACTGGAGTCCTTTGGTTACGAACAGCAGCAGAACAACCGCCGCCGCCAGTATTCCGGCCAGGATCAGCTTCTTGCGCAGCCTGGCGTCGCCGACGGTCCAGGCAAGTTCCCCTTGGCGGAAATCGGGAAGCGCGCCGGCATAGTGTGCCCGAGCCACGGCATAGAGCCCGCCAATCTGCTGAAATGTTTCTTCATTTTTGAACAGATGCCCCAGCTCCGGCGGCACCTCCACGATTTCTACCGGCAACGGCAGTGTATCGGCATCGGCAAGCACGCTCCTCCCGGTACCGGTCAGGCAGAGTCGCGGCGGGGGATCACCTCCGGAGAGTTCCAGCGCCGACAGTGTTGCAGTTACCATCGCGGCGGTCACTTCGGCATTAAACGCGCGGAAGTAGGTCAGCCTCCCCCCCTGAAGAAGCGCCAGCGAGCTTCCGTCGCATACGGCACAGTCAGGCGGCACCCCCGGCAGCGTTGCCAGTGCGAACGGGAGTGCGCTGACAACCTGTGGTTCGATACCCGCTTCCCGGAACTGGCCGATTGCCGCGCCGATGTCGCTTTTACGAGCCCACAACGCGAGGGATTTTCCCTCCCCGACCGGCATGGCCTCAAGAGCGAGCTCTTCAACCGGCAGCACAATGTCACCCTGCAGATGTGCCGGAAGGACTTCTCGCACCTTGCGGAGATCGTTAAACGGGAGCGAAACCAATCGCTGCGCAAACAGTCCGGGTGGAAGGCAGAGCACAATACGCGGGGAACCGGTCATTTTCCCGGCGATGCCCCGGAGAGCATCAGCCAGCGGTCGCTCATCGTCCAGCTCGATTGCAGCCGCTCCGATCAGTTCCGTGGCACGCCTGGACACACCGAAATGGGCAACGGTCAGCCGCTTTTCTTCAGCCTGAAGTATCAGATAATCCATGGTATGCTGCACCCTCGCCTGCGTAATTATATTTATTCAAGGATTAGTATTCCTGCCATGACAAATATTCCCCCGGCAACCGTACAACCGCCTCAACGGTCCGCACGGAATCCTTGACTCTGGCAGTGGAGGTTATCCTGAAGAGGTTGCCTTTGAAGGAGATCCTGCCAGTCAGGCCGATGGCAATCGTATCCAGCCCCGGTACCCGTGAAAGCTCCCCCGGCGATTTGAACGGAAGTAAACGCCGCTCCTCCACGATCCGCTCCGCCATCCGGTCGTCGATGCGGTCGTCAAGCGCGGCCAGAATCTCTTTCGGTGCGGTATTTATGTTGACCGTTGACCCCGGAGAGCCGGCCTGGTCTGAAAAAGTCGTCAGATAGGGGCGCAGCGTACTAAGAATCGCCGGCGTAACCCCCTTGACCAGTGTCAGTTCCGTCAGCGCCATGAGCTTGCCGTTACGGGCGCTATAGGGCATTTTAAGGGTACGATAATAGGCCGACTCGACACCGCCGGAACGGGGCAGGTCGTCGCTGTCCATCCAGTCGGCTACCGGGCCCCAGAGGTCCCCCGACAGTTCCAGACGCGCCCCGAGCCGCTGTAGTGCCGCCAGGGTGCGCGGTTCATATTCTCCGCCCTGCTGCACAAGGCTGTTAACGTTGATTCTGCCGCTTTCCTCGCTGATTGTGATCTCCAGCGAACCGGCCTCATCCTCCAGCTTGAGCGGTGTCGCCCACCGGTCGGAAAGCGATGTATATGACTGGTTTGAAAGGCCCATACGCAGGAGCGTGGCGGCACCGGTCGCGCCGGACTCCGCCAGTATGGAGGCCTGCTGCCCGTCACGAAAGCCGCGGCTGAGCGAGGTATCAACGTACACCTGGTGAATCATCTCTACCACGACAGCCACCATCAGCGCCGTTATGACCAGGGTCAAAATCAGGGCGAAACCGGACTCGTTTTTCAGCCGCCCGGTCATAAGCCGTTCACCCGCGGGACAGAGAGCATCGTGAACTCAACCTGCTTCCCCTCCTCTTCGACCTGCACGGTTACCCGCACTCTCTTGGGGAGAGCACCGTTAATCGCGGTATCCCAGCTTTTTACCCATTTCGACCCGTCATAACACTCCACCAGAAAGGAGCTGATCTGCTCCATCTGAGGATAGGCGGGAGTTGTCCTCTCCTCGGAGAACAGATCACGCTCCTGGCGTGTCAGGGTGCGTTTTTTATCTTTTTCGACCATCCGGTAC
>JBAQPK010000338.1:0-2740 GCA_049305715.1 Desulfuromonadaceae bacterium
CGGCAGCTTCACCTACACGCCGAATGCGAACTACAACGGTCCTGACAGCTTCACCTACACCATCACCGACGCCAACGGCGACACTTCGACCGCAACGGTAGCGATCGGGGTGACCCCGGTGAACGACGGTACGATGGTTGAAAATACCAGTGTATGGATGTCAAGCGATCCGTCACAACAATCTCCCGAACACACTGACGGCTATCCGCTTCTTGTTTCAATACCGACGGATGTCGATGGCGATAACCTTGTTATAACAGCGACAAACGCTCCTGTAGGTGTATTCTATTCTGATGGCACAGAACTCAATATAGGCGATGTACTCTATAATCCCGAAGGTGGCATCAACCTCCTCGATAATCTTGTCTACCGGCCAACAGAAATAATAGACGACACTCCCTCCACTCTGCTTCAACTGAATGTTTTTGATGGGACAACAAATGTCACACAGATAGTTACCATCAACGAAGCGTTGCCAACAAGAGTACCTGGGCCTACAGGTGAACTGAACAGTGGAAACAGTCCGCTCACATCAGGGCATAACGCCGAAGTCACCTTAACCATTAACGATGGATTTGCAACTGCCTTGATGAGGGATCCTCATGACGGGAATCTGATTGTAAAGACGAACTTCCAGCAATGGAGTCATAAGGGAGCTCTTGATTCAACCGGCACTTATGCTACGGTGAATTCCGGTGATCAAAACGGTGATTTCCTTGAAGCCCAGGTGAATGTCTATCTCTTTGTTGACAACATTCAGTTTCAGGCAATCACTGTTGCGGATGGGAACCCTGATACGTGGACATATGATCCCGTCTCAGGGCTAATGACTTCATCAATCAACTTTGATAACATGCACATGGTTTCGAATCCCAGCACATCTCTTGCCGATTACCTTGCTGTAAGTGGGAATGAACCGCAAGCAGGTGATTCATGGCTCGTTCAATATGACGATACCACCGGAGGCAACGAGCAAGCACGGTATGTGGTCTTTGAAACAGCCGCATTCGATAGCGGGGATCCGGGGATTACAGTCTTCGAAGGCGACGGTACCGGCTTAATGTACGGCACACCCGGAACAGATTATCTCAGCGGTAATGGCAGTGATGACATCCTGATCGGTCGTGGTGGAGCCGATTCGCTGGACGGTGGCGCCGGCCACGACACCGTGTCCTATGCAGGATCATCTTCAGGGGTTACTATCGATCTCGGCGCCGGCACGGCCAGCGGAGGCGATGCCTCAGGTGACACCATCACCAATGTCGAGAACATAATCGGCAGCGCACACGATGATGTTCTGACGGGCAATAACACTGACAACTCCTTGGACGGCGGCGCAGGCAACGATACACTGATTGGCGGCGCAGGCGCTGACATCTTCAAGGCGAGCGCCGGAAACGATCTTGTCTCGGATTACAACAAGACACTTGATCATGACGTGGTAGACATCAGCAATCTGGTTGCCAACGCCACGAGAGCGAATCTATCCGTAACCGACGATGCCGGAAAAGCGCAGCTACACATCTTTGATGCCACGCATACAGAAGTCGGCAGCATCACCTTCGACAACATCTCCAGCGCTGCTGCGCCGGATCTCGACACGCTGCTGGGATCGGTGGATGTGAAAGACGGGACTCACAATATAACATAAGATGGTTGCTGTAATTATCCTGTAAGCAACGCGGCTGCCGCGAAAGAATCCTTTCGCGGCAGTTTCTTTTTGCTGGTCAGCGGATACCTCAATCAGCCCATATATTTGCCGCATCCCGGCACACCCCGTTTTTTAATAAAAAATTGGCACCTGGTTGCATTTGACGAGTGTGGTGGTAGTATTTTTTTAACATGGCCGTTTACACCATTTGAGCGCAGAGTAAAACTCGGATGGGTGCGGCATTGGCTACCAGTGTAGAACCTGTTATTTCATCATCTTCATAAAGGAGGCATACAAATGAAAAAAACAATCACACTGCTTCTTATTGGTTCAATTCTGGCTATGGCACCGGCTGCTTTCGCCGGCAACAAAGCAAACACGTTCTCGGTTTCGCCGGTGGTCGGCGGCATAACCTACGAGGGGAACCAGCACCTGGAGACTGCTCCGGTTTTTGGTGCGCGCGCCGGCTACAACTTCACGAAGGCACTGGGTATCGAGGCTCTGTTCGATTATTCCAGGACTGAATCAACCAAATCAAGCAACACTCTGGATTTTTACCGGTACGGTGGTGAACTGCTCTATCATTTCTGGCCTGACGATAAATTTGTGCCCTATGTAGCTGCCGGATATGCCGGCATGAATATGAAGGGTAACAACCCCTATCCTGAAACATCAAAAACAAAAGGGGTTCTTGATTACGGCCTGGGCTTTAAATATTTTGTAACCGAGGACATGGCCTGGCGTAACGATATACGAGGCCTGATGTATCGTTACGGCAAGGATGACCAGCATGCGATTGAATATACGACTGGAGTGTACATCTCTTTTGGCGCCACTCCTGCCGTCAGTAAACTGGCCGATCCCCCGCCGCCGCCTGCGCCTGTTGCGAAGCCGGTTGTAGCACCACCGCCACCACCAGCTCCTCTAGCCTCCCTGACGGCTTCGCCCGCCTCCATCATGAAGGGTCAAAGTTCAACGCTCTCCTGGACGTCTCAGAATGCTACGAGCTGCGACATACTCCCCGGCATTGAATCTGTGCAGCCGCAGGGTTCCACGGCGGTCACGCCTGACAATAACACACTCTATACC
>JBAQPK010000339.1:0-1884 GCA_049305715.1 Desulfuromonadaceae bacterium
CAATGGAAATGTTGTACCTGTCAAAGAGCTCTTTCCACCCTGTGCCGTTCATTGCAGCGATATACAATTTCTGAACGTCTTCTACCAGGATGCGGTTATCGAGAAATATCCGATGCTCCGGTGCAAAGCGGCTCACGTATCCGCCCCAGTTGCTATCATTAAAGATGCGACCTTCCGGTTTGATGTGGTGGATGAAATTGACCGCCTGACGGGGGAAGTCACTGCTCTCCCTGAATTTAAAAATACTTTTGAAGTTGAATTGCGTAAAAAACGCCAGCACCAGAACGGCGCACAGCCATTCATAGCGCCGCGGCAACGATATGGCTGGCAGGTAGATCAATACAAAAGGCAGCGCGAACATGAAAAAAGGAATATAGCGCCCCCCCGACAAGGAGAGCAGGGCAAGAGAGGCCAACAAGAGAATATGTTCGACATGCATTTTTCTGAAACGTACGAGAAGTAGCGCGAGCGTTGGAACAAGGAGAAGCCAGTAGGGATCAAACGTATGAACATGGAGCAGGGACATTAGCGGCGACTGGTATTCATGTATCGCGCTGGTTTTGAGACCGAAAACCTCTACAAGCGGCCACAGTCCGTTTGGATTAACCACGGTTACGGCTACGGACGCAAGAAGGCAGAACAGATAACCTTTCCGAAGGGGTGCCCGATCTTTCCGGGAATTATACAGATGTCCGGCCGCAAATAATATGATGATGCCTGCGCCAAGAATAAACGATCCATGGATATTGGCCCATAGCAGCATCAGCAGCGGCAGCAGCCAGCAGGTGGACTTTGCCCTGTTCCAATCCTCCCGCATGGTCTCAAGGATATACAAAAAAACCGGCGTCAACAGGAAGGCGAATAACTGGGGCCGCTCATTGGAATAACGTAACAGTTGCGCTCCGAGGACAAAGAGAAACAAAAACGGTACAATACCCTTGGCGGTTTTCCGTGACCACACGCCAATAATCGCTAGAATTGCCGAATAGCAGATGGCACGGGCAAGAATAATCCCCTTGAATCCCGCCGCGTTCCACAACCCGTAAAAAATCAGCTGACTAAACCAGTATTGAGTCAATGTCATCTTGATCCGGTGAGCACTTTGTGTGGCGGTTTCCGGACCTGCGGTAAAGGTGAACGGATCTGCGTGAGGAAGGCTCTTATGGTTCCAGATCCATTCGCCCGTGTTCAAGTGCCAGAAGAAGTCTCCTTCAAATACCGGGTAGGTATACAGCACGAAAAAAAGCGCTATCATCACAGGATAGAGCAGATATTCCCAGGGGGAAATATTTTCAATTTTATAGGTCACGGGCACTCCAAAAAAAGTGTAAAGGTCCTATTTAATACCTTCTCTCCGTACAAACACCGCAGCGTTATCCTTGCCAAAAACCATTACCCACTCCTTGTCCATACGCAGGGAAACCATGAGGGGATTCATCTGCCCGGAGGGGTCTGTAATCGGGACGATGGCGGTCTCGATCCCGTGCTTGCGAAACAGCCCCTTCCAATAAGGTTCTCCGGTTCCGGCAACCACGTTGCTGGTCATCCACTCCCAGGTTCGTGCCGCAACCAGTTGCCTGCCGTCGCAGAAAACCTTTTTCTCCGGCCCGAGCCGCCAGAGAAGATACCCCCCCCAAAGGTATGGGTTGAATACCGGTCCCTTCAGGTCGTGTTGGAGAACAAAATCGGCGGCTCTGACCGGAAATCCCCGGTCGACACCCCATGTGCCGTTAACAGCAAGCCGAAGGTTCTTCGTCTCGTTATGGGCAAAGAAGATTACAACAGCCAGGGTCATTACGACAAACACGGTTGAGAGGAAGTGACATATGGTTTTTTGCGTTTTGTGAGCGGAAAATGATCTGGTTAATGTACCCAGGTCTGTTC
>JBAQPK010000340.1:0-2053 GCA_049305715.1 Desulfuromonadaceae bacterium
GGGATATCGCTGTTGTAACGCCAAAAGTTCTACAAGAACTTCTTCCGGATTTTCCCGAACCCGGTCATGGATGCCTTGCAAGCGCACTTTATCACGGAAAGGCATTTTGGCTAACTGTTCTTCTTCCATCGGTGCATTGGTGAATCTGACTGGTTTGGGAAGACCGCCTTTTGTTCGTTTCAAATTCCTGAAAATTGCTTCACGATCGATATCGGCAAGCAATGCTTTTGAATCCGGTTTTTTTCGTCCAATCAGCGTTTGTATAAATTTAAATTGATTAATATATCTCATAACCGTATCTATCTGTTGTCATGGAAGCATACTCTCAGTTTTAATTTACTAATGTGTATCTCTGTGTGTGGCTTGATCCCATGCTTTCGGTGGTCCGGTGGCATTGTTGTCATGCAATCCTCATTTATCCCAATCGCTGGCTCTTGACAAGCTCCCGCAGCACCCGGGCGGCGCTGGCCTCTTCCGGGCGTGGTTCTTCAAGGCGTCTGGCCAGGTAGTCGGCCAGTTCGATGGCCATCTCCCGCTGAGTCAGGTCGCCGTAATAGTTGGGGATGTTCAACGTCAGATGGGCCAGCACTTCGCTGCCGTCCATATCGTTGACAAGCTCCATCACGGCGTAGAGCACTGCACGCAGCACCGACTGGTTCATCTCCGAGGTTTCGCCCATCTCGGTCCGTCCGAACTCCACCGCGCTCTTGAGTCGGGCGTTGTTGGCTTTCTGGCTGGCCAGAAGAGGTTTGAAGTCGCGCACCTTGAAGGCCTTGGCAAAATTCTGATAGTTGTCAAGGGATTTGGCGCCACGGGTTTCCAGGTCAAGCATTTTGTGTCGGGGCCGGTGAGAAAGGAGGCCAGGTGGCCATTATGGGATGATAAGGGCGCAGATATGCGTTGTTGCCGGAAGAAAAAAAGCAACGAGGGGTTATTCGGGATAATTTTCAGTTTTCAAGTATCCCGTTAGCGTCAGAGATATGGGCTTTTGGATTTATTTATCTTTTCTTCGATAACTGGGTCCCTCCATGATAAGGACTTCCGAATGGTGAACGAGCCGGTCGGCAATGGCAGTGGCGACGGTCGTGGAATCGAATATCTTTCCCCAGTCAGCAAAGGCAAGGTTCGTTGTGATGAGGGTGGAGCCTTTTTGATGTCTTGTGCTGATGATCTGGAAGAACAGATGTGAGCCCCTGTCTCCTAATGCCAGATAACCGATTTCGTCCACGACAAGCAAGTCCGGGGATGAATAGAAGTGGAGTTTTTTCAAAAGCGAATGGTCAGCCTCGGCTGCGATAAGCTGGTTGATCATGTCCATGGCGCTGGTAAACAGAACCTTGATATTGGCATTGCAGGCGGCAAGGCCGATGCATTTGGCCAGAAAGGTTTTTCCGGTTCCCGGGTTGCCGATGAAGATCACATCCATGCGCTCTTTGATAAACGCCAGATTTAACAGATTGAGGATACGGTTTTTCTGCTCTTTTCTGGATTTATGGTGATGAAAATCGAATTGATCAATTGATAGTTTTTCAGGCAGTCTCGATTGTTCCCATCGCAGTTTAACGGCGCTTTGCCACCGTCTTTCCATTTCCAGCTCTGTCAGATGTAAAAGGGTTGCGGAAAAAGAGAGATTTTTTTCTTCTGACTGCAAAAGAACAGCGTCCAGATGCTGAGCCATGGCTTTAAGGTGCAGGGCTGAGAGATTATTTTTAAGTTGATCGGTCATGTTTTTGTCTCCTTTGCACCACAAAGGCATCATATTCAGCCAAGAGTGGCGCTTCTATGCGAATGCGGTTGAGTGCCTCGTTTTGAAGCTTAACAGGGGGATGGCAGGTCAGAGGTTTTTGCTGCTGACGCAGGATATTTTCGATGTATTCCGGGCCGTAAGCGTTGTAAGAAGTCGCATGACAAACGGCCTGGATAAGGGCCTGGGTTCCATATTGTCGTTTGAGGGAAAGCAGCTTTGCCGTGGTCTTTCTGATGTTGTGATGGGTGGTTGCCAGAATTTCAAGATAGGATTTCATCTCTTCGCTCATGCTCATCAGGATAGCCG
>JBAQPK010000341.1:0-2355 GCA_049305715.1 Desulfuromonadaceae bacterium
ATAATTCCTTGATTGAAAAAATAGAGAGGATTTTTGGGGTCAGCTTTAATTGACTTGCTGGTGAGGTCAATGGCACGTTCGTGGTCGCCCGTCTGGAAGGCAAGCATCCCCATAAAATGAAGAGCGACAGGATGCCGCGGATTACATTGCAGGATTTGCTGATAAAGCGAGTTCGCCTCGTCAAGACGTCCTGCCTGATGATGTGCTACAGCACTCTGAAGTACTTTAGGGATGTCAGCCATCCGACAAGTCACGCTGGAGTTATGATGGTCACGTTTCGATAGTTCTTTCATATATACTCCAAATAGAACGTACAAAATTAAGATTAAAACCCCGTCCTTTACTCAAGGTCGCGTTGTCACCAGTTTTTCGCGGAGTCCGTCGGCGACTACACGTCCGCCATCCAGCGCAATAATGCGCTGAACCGATTCAAGCATGATAGCGCTGTGTGTTGTCATAAGAAGAATTGAAGAACTGTCCAGAAGTTTTGGCAGACGCTCAGCCAGCATCCGCTCGCTTTCCGGGTCAAGCCCCAGGGTTGGCTCATCCAGAAGCAGTATCCGGCTGGGCTGGGCAAAGACTCGCGCCAGCGCCACCTTCTGGCGCTGGCCGCCGGAGAGATTGGTGCCCCGTTCGTCCAGGCGCGTCCCCAGGGACATTCGCCCACTCTGGAATTCATTTTCAAGACCGGATGCCCAGATAGCCTCGGCGAACCGGTTACGGTCCGTACACCCGGAAATGCGCAGATTATCTTCCAGTGTGCCGGCAAAAACCGCCGGGTCCTGTGCCTTATATGCCATCCATCGAACACGGTCAAAGCGCGCAATATCATCCAATGCCAGTCCGTCGATGAGAATCTGCCCAGTATCCGGACGACAGAGCCCGCCAAGGCATTGCAGCAGGGTTGATTTACCGGCACCCGGTCGTCCCAGTAGGGCAATCCGCTCACCGGGAGCAATTGAAAAGGACACGGTCTCAAGCGCCGCCGGCCGCCCCTCATAATGTTTGCCAAGGCTGATAACTGAAATATTACCCACAATATCCGGCCGTGGGGTGCATTTCTTCTCCACAACCGCTTCCAGACTGTTCCCCATTCGGGCTGCGGCACGCATGAAGTCCTGCCATTTTCCTGTTACTGCAAACAGTGAAGCCACCAGTGCCATGGCACGGCTCGCAAGCAGATTGCAGGCAATGAGCTTGCCGGTACTTAATAGCTGTGCATTAATCAGGTAGACGCCGGCGGTCAAAATGACTACGGTCGTAACTGTCTGCATGATCGAGGAAAACATTCCCATCTGGTGAATAGCCAAGCGTCTTTTCGTATCGAAGCTTGCCGACTGTTCAGCCAGTTCACGCCAGTGACGCAGAAAGGTTCCTGAGCCGGGGGTAGTGCGAACAACATCAAGGCAACCCAGTGTTTCGCCCATGAATGACAGTTTACGCGTGTTATTGCGCTCGGCCTCCTTGGAAAGATTGTTTTGGCGTGCCTGCAACAGTAACCCGGCACCAGTATACAGAAGTACAAGAAGCATGGCGACGATCATCAGCTGCCAGGCAACGATGCCTATAACTACCAGATAAAGAAGGAGAAACGGGATATCGGCAATCGACAGCAGATAGGTGGAGGAGACGAAATCACGCGACAGGGTCAGATCTCGATAATTGGATAAAAAGCGGGAAAAACCGCCTGCCGGGAGCTCAACCTGCGCCACCAGTTTTGACCAGAGTGTTTCATCGCTTCGTAGCGTCAGGTCAACACTGATGCGCTCCGTAGCCCAACTTCGCACCAGGCGCATTCCGGCATCGGTGGCTAGATAAAGCCCCATGCCGAACACCAGTGCCCAGAGCGTCTCAAACAGCCCGTTCTGGGCAATCTTGTCATATATCAGCATGGCGAACAGCGGCAGCAGCAGTTGACCGGCGTTTATAAAGAGGCTTCCGATACCTACTTCTGCCCAGGCAGCGCGCAGTTCCGGCCACAATACCGCCAATGAAGCAAAGCCGCCCGATTTGTTTCCGGCCAGCGGCCTGCTCATCACGACAGCCTCGATGCTGTCCCCCCCCCCAATAATCACCTCTTCAGGCAGCGGAGTACCATTTTTGGCAAGATACTGCCACCGCTGCTCCATCCGATGCAGCAATGTGAAACCGCCTTCACCGTTCCGTAGCAGGACAAGATCACCAGGAATATCAAGAGCATCGCGGAGCTGTCCGGCACAATATCGTGCGGAAAGGCCGACTCGTTCTAGCCGCCTGATCTCGGTTGACCAGTTAGCGGAAGCGACAAGACGCTTACATCCCTTCTTAAGCTGCGCTGCGGCAGCTCGATCAGCACCGCACAGCGCGGTTACCGCT
>JBAQPK010000342.1:0-6544 GCA_049305715.1 Desulfuromonadaceae bacterium
AATTATTATGTGCCGTATTCACTTGTGAATAAAATGAAGGAGATCACTGCGTCGTACCATGAATTCCGCCAGCTCAAGATTCTTAAAAACCCGATCCGGTCAGCGTATATACTCACACTGTTTTTAATTGCGATGGTGATTGTGTTTTTTGCGTACTGGATGGGAGTCTACCTGGCAAACAGTATGACAAAGCCTCTTCAGGAACTGGTCGATGCAACACATGCGGTAGCGGGCGGCAACCTTGATGTCCGGATTGAGTCTTATTCCGCTGATGAAATCGGCATGCTGGTCCAGTCATTCAATCTCATGACGGATGATTTGCGTACCAAGCAACACTCTCTTAATATATCTAATCTCGAATTACTCCGGAGCAACCAGGAAATCGAGCGCCGTCAACAGTATATGGAAATCGTGCTGCGGAACATTGCTGCCGGCGTGATCTCGATCGACAGCGAGGGGGTATTGCGCACAATCAATACGTCAGCAGAGCGTCTGCTAGGTTTAAGCGCCGTGAACGTTCTGGGTAAAGACTACCGCGAGGTCATCAATGAAAAACACCTTGAAATTGCCACGGAAGCCATCCGGGAACTGATGCAGTCGAAGCAGGGGACAATCAACAAACAGGTGTTTCTTGACCTGCGCGGTTCTCGAATAACCCTGCAACTTCATTTGACGCTGCTGCGCGCCGGAAACGGCGAAATACTGGGTGTTGTTGCCGTGCTTGATGACTTGACGCAGATGATGCGGGCTCAACGTATGGCCGCCTGGCGTGAGGTGGCCCGCAGAATAGCCCACGAAATAAAAAACCCGTTGACCCCGATTCAGCTTTCAGCCCAACGCCTCAGAAAACGCTATCTTTCGCGTTTTAATGACGATGAGAAGGTCTTTGACGAGTGTACCGAGATGATCATTAAATCGGTTGATGATCTGAAAAATCTGGTTAACGAGTTTTCCAATTTTGCCCGTATGCCCGCTATTCAGCCTGAGCCGAACGATCTTAACGGGCTGATTCGCGAGTCATTGACCCTGTATCAGGAAGCACACCGTGGTGTTCAATTCAACATTGCGATGGATGCCAGAATGCCGCTGCTGATGATTGACCGCGACCAAATCAAGCGTGTAGTGATCAATATTCTTGAAAATGCGGTAGCCGCCATGGCAGAGCATGGTACTGTTACCCTGTCTACACTCTTTGATGATGTGCTGAAAATGGCGACCATATCCATTGCTGATGATGGGCCGGGAATTACGGCGGAAGACAAACCTCGCCTGTTTGAACCATATTTTTCAACCAAGAAAGGCGGCACGGGACTCGGTCTGGCTATCGTGAGCAGTATCGTGGCCGATCATGGGGGGTTTGTACGGATTCGTGACAATTTTCCGCGCGGAGCGAAATTTGTTGTCGAGCTACCCGCCGGGTAACAGCACATACAATTTCAGATAAATGTGACACTGCACCCGATCACCTCCGGCATCTTCTTTGCCGAGGGGAAATATGAGTCTTTCCCCGTTTAGCTTAAAAGCGGCTTCCATAGCCGGGAGGGCCCCCAAGGCTGGGGCGGTAAGGTGTAAGCTGTCAAGAGGAGCAATTATGCAGACAATTTTGGTAATAGATGATGAAAAGGATATCATAACCTCATTGACCGGAATTCTTGAGGATGAAGGGTATCAGGTCCTGTGCGCTGAAAGTGGAGCAGAGGGTATTGAAACGGCACTCCAGGAACTTCCCGATCTGATTCTGCTTGATATCTGGATGCCGGGAATGGATGGACTTGAAGCGCTCGAAAGGATTAAGCTCCTGCTTCCTCAGGTGACGGTTGTCATGATTTCCGGACATGGCACGATTGAAACGGCAGTTCGTGCTACAAAACTGGGTGCTTTCGATTTTATTGAAAAGCCGCTTTCGCTTGAAAAAGTACTGATCAGTGTTGCCAATGCGCTGCAGCTACAGAAATTAAAGGTGGAAAATGCCGAGCTCAAGCATTCAGTCTCAGCAGATTCCGAACTTATCGGCGACTCTCCCGAAATTACTGCCGTACGTGAGCAGATCCGGCTTGTTGCGTCAACATCAGCTTCTGTGCTGATAAGCGGAGAAAACGGCTCCGGCAAGGAATTGATTGCCTGCTCAATTCACTGCAACAGTCCAAGGCGTGAGCGCCCTTTTGTGACCGTGCACTGCTCTGCGATCCCGGAGGAGCTGATCGAGAGTGAGATGTTCGGCTATGAGAAGGGGGCATTCATTGGCGCAACGTCACACAAGAAAGGTCGCTTTGATCAGGCTGATGGCGGCACCCTGTTTCTGGATGAAATAGATGGACTGCCATTGGGCACTCAGGTGAAAATTCTTCGATTTATTCAGGAAGGCAGATTTGAACGAGTCGGAGGGATCCGCCCGCTTGCCGCTGATATTCGGATTATTGCTGCTACGACAAGATCCCTTGAACAGGGAATGGCCGCCGGAACGTTCAGTCCCGATCTTTATTATCTGCTGAGTACCATATCATTTCATTCACCTGAACTGCGAGAACGTTTGGAAGACATCGGGCCGCTTGTTCACCATTTTGTCGCACAGTTCTTCCGTCGGGAGGGGGGCGAAGCAAAGGCTTTTCTGCCAGAGGCGGTTGGCAAGCTGCAGCGGTATTCGTGGCCCGGCAATCTGCGTGAATTAAAAAACGTGGTGGAACGGATTCTGATTGTTACACCGGGACGTGTCGTTTCAGCGGAGGATATTCCCGATTTATCAGGTGAGGAGCTGGCCGGGTCGGCGACTTCCGTACCGGAGGGCGTCCATGCCCGGACGGCGTTGCGGGAAGCCCGCGAGGGCTTTGAGCGGGAGTTTATTATTCAAAAACTTGAGGAAAACGATTGGAATATTTCCCGTACTGCTGAACTGATTGAACTGGAGCGGAGCAACCTGCATCGTAAAATCAAAAGTTATGGAATCGACGTCCGGAGATAATTGCGATGCTGCCTGTTTTTAGAATCCGCTCAACAAAGACGATACTGTTACTAGCCGTGGTGATCGTTCTCTGCCTGACGGCTCTCTTCGTTGGTCGCCTGCATCTGCGTCAAACACCCGATGATGATGTGGACTCGCTCAAGCTTCTGCGCGAAGCGTACATGTCGGTTCTCGAAAACTACGTGGAAAAGCCCGATTCAAAAAAACTGGTCCTTAAAATGGTTGATGGTATGCTTGCCACTCTCGACCCGCACAGCGCCTATCTGCCTCCAGAGCCGTATCATGAGATGGAGGTGCAGATGTCCGGACTGTTCGGCGGTGTAGGCATTGAACTCGGCACAAAAGACGGCAAGCTGACCGTTATCGCCCCGATCGATGATACTCCGGCATTCCGGGCAGGAATTCAGGCCAATGATCACATCTGGAAGATCGATGGTACGTCAACCAACGGGATGAATATTGCGGCAGCGGTCAAGAGAATGCGGGGCGAGAAGGGGACTCCGGTGACTTTGACAATATTGCGCGCCGAAGGAACCAAACCGCTGGTTTTCAATCTGATTCGCGATATTATAAAGCTGAAAAGCCTGAAATCCAGGCTGCTCGATTCAGGGTATGGGTTCATTCGGATATCACAGTTTCAGGAGCGTACCGGAAGCGAGTTTAAGGAAGCGTTGAAAGAGCTTCACGTAAAATCAGGTGGGAGACTGAAGGGATTGGTTCTGGATCTGCGCTACAATCCGGGCGGTTTGATACATTCATGCGTCGAGGTCGTCAACTGTTTTATCGGCGATGACATCAACAATACTGTGATTGTCAGCATCAAGGGGCGAACCCCCGAATCCAATCATGTATATAATGCGACACTGGGCACCAAGGAGCCGCGTTATCCGATCGTTGTACTCATCAACGGCGGCAGTGCGAGCGCCTCGGAAATAGTCGCCGGTGCTCTGCAGGATCATAAACGTGCGCTGATCATGGGAACGCAGAGTTTCGGAAAAGGATCGGTCCAATCGGTAATCCCGATGAAGGGTAATGCTGCTCTTAAACTGACAACGGCGCGCTATTACACCCCGAGCGGACGTTCGATTCAAGCCAAAGGGATTGTTCCGGATATCGAGGTCGCCACTATTAAACCGGCCGAGACCCATGCGCAATCGAATCGAATGGAAATCAAGGAGAAGGATCTGGACAACCGTCTGGCACCGACAGATACACCGGGAGAACCGCAGCCCAAGACGCCGGATTCTGTACAAAGTGAGAGCGTAGGCCAGGAATTACAGAATGATTTTCAGCTCCGGAGGGCGATGGAACTGCTTCAGTCACTCACCTTGCTGCGGGAACGCGGGTTGATAACAATCAGATAAGTTAATCAGGCGGAAAGTAGTTCACGAAGTTTTTGACCAATATCGGCCTCACGGATCATGGCTTCGCCAATCAGATAGGCTTGGGCTCCGGCAGCCGCAAGACGTTTGATGTCATCACGATCACTAATGCCGCTTTCTGTAACCAGCAGCCGGTCGGGCGGCATCAAGCGAGCCAGGCGGTCGGTGGTGCCGAGGTCTGTTGCAAACGTCCTCAAATCGCGGTTGTTGACACCTATCAGGGTACAGTCGGTTTTCAGAGCCCTTTCCATCTCCGCTTCATCATGAACCTCCAGCAGCACATCCAGTTGAATCTCTTTTGCCACGGCATGGAACTCGCGTAACTGATTCAGATCAAGCATGGCGGCGATCAGCAGGATCGCGTCGGCTCCGGCGGATCGGGCCTCGTAGATCTGGTACGGATCGCAGATGAAGTCCTTGCGCAACAACGGCAGGGATACCGCCTCGCGGATCATTGCCAGGTAGCGCAGCTGCCCCAGAAAGAACTGCTCGTCGGTCAACACCGACAGGCAGGTAGCACCGTTTTTCTGATAAATTTTAGCGATCTCCAGCGGATCAAAATCAGGACGGATGATCCCCCTGCTCGGGGAACCCTTTTTGACCTCGGCGATGATTGCGATACGGTTCGAGGTTGCCGCCTCGCTCAGGTGCTTCTCGAAACCGCGCGGCACGTCCTTCAGATCACTTATACGCTCCTTCAGTTCGTGGATCGATACTGCCGCCCTGGCGGTCGCTACTTCTACCTGCTTGTGGGCGACTATTCTTTTAAGTATGTCGGGGGTGTCGGTGGTCATATTTTAGTCTGTTCTCCCATCAGTGTATATTCGTCAATGCCGCCAGTTTTTTCATCTGCTGCAGCGCCCGGCCGGAGTCGATGGCCTCGGCTGCCAGGATCATTCCCTCCGCAGGCGTTGCGGCCTTGTCAGCAGCCACCAGGGCATAGGCGGCGTTCAGGAGGACGATATCTCTCCGTGGTCCCGGTTCACCCGCCAGTACGGCTTTGACTATTGCGGCGTTGACGACGGCATCACCCCCCTTGAGTTCAGCCATCGAGCAGCGTGCCAACCCTACCTGTTCAGGGATGACGCTGCTCAGCGTGACGCCTGCCGGGGTGACTTCGGCTACGACCGTTTCGCCGGTCAGGGTCATCTCGTCCATACCGTCAGAGCCGTGTACCACGAAGCCGTGACGGCACCCCAGTTTTTGCAGCACACCGGCCAGTTTTTCAACCAGGTCGGCGCGGTAGACCCCCATGACCTGGCAGTCGGCCCCGGCAGGGTTGGTCAGGGGGCCGAGAATGTTGAAGATGGTGCGTATACCGATCTCGCGGCGCGGTCCGATCGCGTGCTTCATGGCGCCGTGCAGGGCAGGGGCGAAGAGGAAGCCGATGCCGATCTGGTCGATGCAGTTTTCGACGGTTTCGGGCGTGACATCCAGGTTGATGCCCAGCTTCTCCAGTACGTCGGCGCTGCCGCAGGCCGAAGAGACCGAGCGGTTGCCATGCTTGGCCACCTTGACACCGCAGGCCGAGACCACGAAGGAAACGGTGGTTGAAATATTGAAGGTGTTGGTGCCGTCACCACCGGTACCGACCACATCCAGAATGGTCTCCCGGTCGATATTGATGTCATCGCGGTCAATGTCAAGTACCCCCTTGCCGACCCGGATCGGGGTGGCCCGTTCGCGCATGACCCGGGCGGCGCCGGCGATCTCCTCGACGGTTTCACCCTTCATGCGCAGGGCGGTGATAAAGGCGCCGATCTGTGCCGGCGTACACTCTCCGGACATGATCTGGTTCATGACCTCGATCATCTCTCCTTCGGTCAGATTTTCATGCTCGACAACTTTGGCTATGGCTTTTTTAATCATTTTCGTACCTCCATATGAAAAAAGGGGATGTTGCCATCCCCTCGTGGTTGTTATGCAAACAGGGGGGACTAAGCCCCTTCCTTGATCTTCCGGATGGTATCGCGGATCAGTGCCTCTGCAAGGTCAGGAACAACCTCCCAGACAATTCGCTCGATAACTTCTCTTGATGCACCGATAATCGCGGCCCTCAATTGTTCCTCTGTCAGGCTGACGGATGGAGCAGTTGCCGCTGTTGGCGCCATATCGGCAACCGATACCGATTCTGGTGCAGGTGACGCTTCAATTGTTCCGTAGGGTGCGGTGAAATCGGCAAATGCTGGAGCAGGGGCAATGG
>JBAQPK010000343.1:0-1902 GCA_049305715.1 Desulfuromonadaceae bacterium
GAATATACTCTGGTCATGGCGTCTATCCTTTGAGACAGAGTTACGGACTGTAAACTATATCTATTTCCGACCCTTAATGCAAGGATGAGCATTCCTTTTTCCCGCAATCTCTGCTATGGTATCAATATGGGTGAAAAACTGATCTGTAATAACAAAAAAGCCTATCACGATTATTTTATCGAGGAGAAGTTTGAGGCCGGTCTGGTGCTGCAGGGGACCGAAGTCAAGTCGCTCAGGGCGGGTATGGCCAATCTCAATGACTCGTTCATGCTGGTGCGTGATGGCGAGGCTTATCTGCACAACCTGAACATCTCCCAGTACGAATTCGGCAACCGCCAGAACCACCAACCGGATCGCAACCGCAAGCTGCTGTTGCACCGCCGGGAGATCGACCGTCTCTACGGCAGGATCAGAGAGAAGGGTCTTTCGGTCATTCCGTTGCGGCTCGATTTCAAGGACGGCCTGGTAAAGGTAGAGATAGGCCTTGCTAAAGGCAAGAAACTGTACGATAAACGTGAGGATCTGAAAACGAAGGACAGCCAGCGCGAGATGTCGCAGGCGCTGAAAGCCAGAAACCGGGATTAGTTTTTTTCATAACTCAACATTCAAAATTCAACATTGTATTTCAAAGGGGGGTGTAAAGGTTTCGACGGGGAATTGAAAATCTGGGGAGCACCGGGTCGGGGCAGGTGGCCGACCTTAATAAACCTGCACGGCATTAATTGCCGACAATTATAACACTCCTATTGCACTAGCTGCTTAATAGGCGTCCCCGACCGAGATGCCGATGGTAGGAAGGGGGCGTCACTCACTATCGGATAGGAAAGCGCAACGCCCGTAGCGCAATCCGAAACTCAACGGGATCGCCGCCTGACTGCCTTGTTCGTTGCGCAGGCAGGTGGTTAAATCGAGCAACGGAATAACGGTGTAGAGTCTCAGATGCTAGGTTTTTCGGACGTGGGTTCGACTCCCACCACCTCCACCATTTAGCAGTCCGGCACCATCCGGATAAGTTCAGAAGCCCTTGAGAAATCAGGGGCTTTTTCTTTTGCCTGTCCCGTAATGTCCGATAGTTTATCTTGAAATCCGTAATTTATGGGGGTACTTTTTGGCAAAACACCCCCATAGCGAGACAGATATCCCCAAAAGGAGGAAAAGCTCCATGCCTAAAAGGATAGTGACACTCTCTGACATCCAGATACTCGTCAACTCATTAATCAGCCAGCAATCTTGACCTGAAAAAACCCTTGATTGTAATATTACCTGTGATACTATGAAGCCATGACAACAACAGATAAGACACTTGCCCGAATGAGGAACAATCCCCGTGACTGGCGTATTGATGACCTGTTGACCGTGGCTGAACGTTACGGCATTGAGGTACGTAACAGCGGCGGAAGTCATCACGTCTTTTCTGCCACCGGCGTTAAAGACAGTCTTTGTGTCCCGGCACACCGTCCCGTCAAACCGGTTTATGTCAAAAGATTCATAGCAATGATTGACTCAATCAAGGAGAGAACATCATGAGCGTCAAGAAGATCAAACCAGTAACACCACCGTTTCCTTTCGAGGCTTACGGCCATATCATAGCGCCACTTTCAGAAGATGACGGCGGCGGGTACATGATCACATTTCCCGATCTTCCCGGCTGCATATCCGACGGTGAAACATTGGAGGAAACTCTTATCAATGGCCGCGATGCTTTCAACAGCTGGATAGCAGCACAGGTGGACATGAAAAGGCAGATACCAGCACCTACACATTATGACGATGAAGGCAAGCCGGTTAAGTTTGTCCAGCGGCTTCCCCGCTCGCTCCATGCTTCATTACAGGCAAGGGCAAAGGCCGAAGGGGTAAGCATAAACACTCTTGTGCTTGCACTTATTGCTGAAGGTCTTGGGA
>JBAQPK010000344.1:0-8838 GCA_049305715.1 Desulfuromonadaceae bacterium
ACAACGTTTGAGGCAATCCTAAAACATGCAATATAAGAAATCTGCCTAAACAAATAGGAGGATTTATTTAGTAATCATTGTCATCATCTTCATATTTGCGATACCAGCTAAGACGTTTTTCCACATCACCCTCGCTGATACGAAATTGTTGTGCCAATTTTAGTATTGCTTTATTGTGTAAATCCTTATCAACCTTTATTTCTTCAGGACAATCACCCCACATTTCAATTTTACAGTCATCAATTCGTGACATGTAGTCAATATATTCCTCATTGTCTACTAATATTTGATAAAGCTTACCTATTTCATTACCAAAATCAGTATAGAGTCGGCGTAACCTTTCCTTGTAATAATCTTCATTATCGCGGTAATCAAGACATAGCTGGTCAACTCTTTTCTTACCGAGAGATTTGCCATAATCAGTAGTTTTTTTAGATAGATTTTCTAGCGTTTCATCTATAGTTAAACCTTCATCAAAATGCAGTCTATTGTATTCATCGTTCAAATGTTTTTGTAATTCAATTTTATTAATCTCGTCGTCATTTGGTCTTCCACGTTTTTTCTTTTCTTGTGGTATTTTCGAAATGGCGTAATCAATAAAATCTGCCAAAAGGATTTGGTTGTCCTTGTCTAAGATCTCTATATTGCCTTCTCTTAAGAGCCTTCTCAGTCTAACCAATTCCCCGCTTTCAATGTCATATTTTAGCAGGATACGATTATTGTAAGAGATTACGCCTGCCTTCCACTCTGGACTCTCATAATCTATACCAAGCCTTTTTTCAATGCTATCGAGTTCCATTTTGCGCCCCCTGCTGCGCCCTGGTAATTAATCGCAGGAAACCGCCCCAGGAAAGGCGGCTTGTCGTCTGGCCGGACTATCCCGCGAAACTCGTTATGCAGCCTTTTGCTTAAACGAAATCACCTTCGCCCCTGCTTTCAATCCATCCAGATAATCTGCCCATAACTGCATCATCTTCTTACGCTCAACAAGGTGAGCCGTCCGGTTGTATGCCCTGCCGTTCGGGTCTTTTACTGCGTGTGCAAGCTGGTGTTCAATGAAGTCAGGGCGGACTTGCAGTACTTCGTCAAGGATCGTTCGAGCCATCGCCCGAAAACCGTGTCCAGTAATCTCTGACTTTTCAAAACCCATGCGCCTCAATCCGGCATTAACGGCATTCTCGCTCATACAGCGAAGTGGTGAACGGTGACAGGGGAAAATATACCGGCTATGTCCGGTAAGTGGCTGCAGTATTTTCAGGATTTCTACTGCCTGCCGGGGAAGTGGCACAAGGTGAGCAATTTTCATTTTCATTCGTTCGGCGGGTATGTTCCATTCCGCAGCATCAAGATTAATCTCTGACCATTCAGCCGCCCGTAACTCCCCAGGGCGGACAAACAACATCGGCGCAAGCTGCAAGGCGCACTTGACCACAAAAGAGCCCTCAAAGCCCTCAATTGCTCGCAGAAGCGGTGCAACTGTTTTCGGGTCTGTAGGTGCAGCAAAGTGACCGCCCTTGACCGGTGGCAATGCCCCCCGCAGGTCGGCGGCTATATCTCTTTCAGCCCGTCCGGTGGCGATTCCATACCGGAATATCTGACCGCAGTAATGTCTGACACGATGTGCTGAATCCAGCGCCCCCCGGTTTTCAATGCGGTGCAAGACTGTCAGCAGTTCAGGGGCTTTGATTTCGATGATAGGGCGATTGCCTACCCAAGGGAAAAGATCCCTTTCCAGACGATCAAGGATAGTCACGGCATGGGGCTTTGACCACTTGCCGGCACTGGAAAACTTGTTATGCCATTCACGCGCTACGTTCTCGAAGCTGTTTTGAGCAAGAATAGTTTTGGCTTGTTTAAGAGACTTCTTCATCTCCCCAGGGTCAACACCATTCGCTAACAGCTTCTTGGCATCCTCACGGCGTTGTCTGGCATCGGCAAGGGTTAGGGCAGGGTACGCACCAAAAGAAAGAAGTTTTTGTTTGCCATCAAAACGATACTGCAACCGCCACAATTTACCACCTGTAGGAGTTACAAACAAGTGCAGGCCATAACCGTCTGAAAGCTTGTAATCAGCTTCTTTCGGCTTTGCATTCTTTACCTGAATGTCTGACAATGGCTGAATCCGTTTTGGCATTGGATTATCTCCTTTTTGGTGGTATTCGTCTTTTGTGTTTGGTGGTACACCTCAAAAAATACCATCAAAACTCTTGGATTTAACAATACCAAAACGGACGATATAAAACAATAGATAACAAAAAAGCCCCTATTTTCAAGGGGCTTAAGTATCTCATCGGACTGTGCCGGACTATTTAGTGGAGCCATTTGTCGGAATCGAACCGACGACCTCATCATTACGAGTGATGTGCTCTACCAACTGAGCTAAAATGGCACTGCTACCCTCCGGTATTCGCACACCTTCGGAAACTGTGAAATTACCTCAAAGTAGTGGCGACTGTCAATGCCATAAGGCACGTCAGGTGTAAATTTCTGCTTTACCACCGCACCGATTACGGCTACTATCGTGCACCAATTGCATTTCCATTATTCTCCCTCAACGGCGTCCCATGATTTTTCGTACAAAACTGATACTCCTGTTGCTCTGCATCACCGTTCTTACAGCACATGCCGCAAAATCGAACGGCATCACCCGGCTTGGGTACGCCATCCAGATGGGTGCATTTGCAGATGTGAAAAACGCAGAGCGGTTTACATCCAGGCTCCAGGCAAAGGGGATTGAAGCATTCTATTTCCGCAAGGACAACGGTGTATATGCCGTGCGGTTCGGCGACTTCCCCAGCAAGGAAAAAGCCCGTGCGGCCGCCAAGCGACTGGTTGCAGATCAAATGATCAGCAGCTACTATATCGCTCCCCCCAATGAGGTCGTCTTCAGCACCCCCAAAGGGCCCGGATGGCAGAATCCGCCACAGGTTGAAATACACAAAAAATCCCCTCCGCTCCAGCCGGTCGTCCCGGAGGAAAGTGCCGAAAAACCGGTTCCCAAACCCTCAAGAGACAAAACGGATATGGGGACAATCGCGGCCCGCACCGCCGAACGCTTCGTCGGCATCCCCTATCGCTGGGGTGGCGACAACGTTGTGGAGGGCATGGACTGCAGCGGCTTTGTACGGGCGGTCTATAACCTGTGCGGACTCAGTATCCCGCGGACCTCGCGTGATCAGTTCAGGGCTGGCGACCAGGTAGCCAAGGATGATCTGCAGGATGGCGACCTCGTTTTTTTCGGATCTTCAGCGGACAAGATCAACCATGTCGGCATTTATGTAGGGGATGGCAAGTTTGTCCATGCGCCGCGCCGGGGAGAGGAAATCCGTGTGACGGCGGTCAATGAAAGTTACTTCGAGAAGCGTTTTGTAGGAGCACGAAGGTATTTTTAGTAAGTTGGAAGTTATTTTCTGCGCGAGCAGTTTCTGGAGAAGAGCATATGGCAACCATCAAACCATTCCGGGCCCTGCGCCCCCCCAAAGATCTGGCTGAAAGTGTTTCCGCGCTTCCATACGACGTGATGAGCGTCGAAGAGGCGCGTGCCATGGCGGCCGGAAATCCGAACAGTTTTCTGCATATCTCCCGCCCTGAAATCGATCTGCCGGCGGTGGTTGACCCCCATGATGAGTCCGTTTATCTGCAGGGAAAGCGCAATCTGGAGGAGTTCATCCGGCGCGGGGTACTGACCCAGGACCGTCACGACTGTTTCTACGTATACCGCCAGAAAATGGGCGGCATCAGCCAGACCGGCCTGGTTGTCTGTGCCAGTGTTGACGACTACCAGACCGGAGTCATCAAGAAACACGAGCATACGAGGGCCGACAAGGAAGAAGACCGGGTCAAGCATATCGACCATCTTGATGCCAATGATGAGCCGGTCTTCTACCTGTCCCGCTCCTGCGCCGAAGTGGAAGGGATCATCGAAGGGGTTACCAATGGCCAGCCGGAATATGATTTTATATCGAACGACGGTGTCGGGCATACCGCCTGGATCATCGACGACCGGACCCTCATCGACCGCTTGACCGCCCTGTTTGCCGCCATCCCGAAGCTGTACG
Source organism: Desulfuromonadaceae bacterium (assembly GCA_049305715.1). Taxonomy (GTDB): domain Bacteria; phylum Desulfobacterota; class Desulfuromonadia; order Geobacterales; family Pseudopelobacteraceae; genus JACRCG01. The sequence continues at coordinate 4,059 of JBAQPK010000344.1, forward strand.
TCGCCGACGGCCACCATCGCAGCGCAGCCGCAGAGCGGGTACGCGAACTGCGGCGCCTCAGCACCCCCCTCCATACCGGCGTCGAGGAGTACAATTCATTCCTGACGGTTATATTCCCGGAAAACCAGCTCAACATCATGCCCTATAACCGGGCGGTCAAGGACCTGAACGGCCGCACAGTTTCCGAGTTCATCTCCCGACTGGAAGAAAGTTTTGAAGTAATCCCCTTCCCGCTTCCGGTTATCCCGTCAGACCGCCACAGCTTCGGCATGTATCTGGACGGCAGCTGGTACCGCCTGAATGCCCGTCCGGACATTGTCAACGAAAAGGACACCGTCGGCAGACTGGACGTTTCAATCCTGCAGAACGCGCTGCTGGCCCCGCTGCTCGGCATCGGCAACCCGCGCACCGACCAGAGAATCCACTTTGTCGGCGGCATACGCGGTAATGACGAGCTGGTCAAACTGGTCGATTCCGGCGAATACGCAGTGGCATTCGCCCTCCATCCGACTTCGATAGCTGAGCTGATCGAACTGGCCGACCAGGATCAGATCATGCCCCCCAAATCGACCTGGTTCGAACCGAAGCTGCGCAGCGGACTGTTCGTGCATCTCCTTTCCTGACCCGCCGCCATCCTCCGCACACAAAAAGACCTCCCGGATCTTGATCTTCCGGGAGGTCTTTTGATGTTCGTAACAAAGAACGGTATCAGCTATCTCTTCATCTCTTCATCGCATCATCCATCAGCTTGTAGGCACAGAACTCGCCGCACATCGTACAGGCGCCATGGTCGGCAACCGGCGAATTGGCCCGGTATTCACGGGCCTTGTCCGGATCCATCGCCAGGGCGAACTGTCCCTCCCAGTCCAGCTTTTTCCGGCATTTCGCCATCGCAATATCCTTCGCCATGGCCCCCTTGACCCCCTTGGCGATATCGGCGGCGTGGGCAGCGATACGGGTGGCAATGACGCCGTCGCGCACATCCTGCACGTTCGGCAGGCAGAGGTGCTCAGAAGGGGTCACGTAGCAGAGGAAGTCGGCCCCGGCTGCCGCCGCAATGGCTCCGCCGATGGCACAGGTGATGTGATCGTAGCCCGGCGCAATATCGGTCACGAGCGGCCCCAAGACGTAGAACGGGGCGCCGTGACAGAGCCTTTTTTGCAGCTGGATATTGGTCTGAATCTGGTTGAGCGGCACATGTCCCGGCCCCTCGATCATAACCTGTACGCCCGCTTCCTGGGCTCGCTGGGTCAACTCTCCCAGCAGGAGCAGCTCATGAATTTGGGCCCGATCGGTCGCATCGGCCAGGCAGCCGGGACGGAAACCATCCCCGAGCGACAGGGTCATGTCGTACTCTTTGGTGATCTCCAGCAGCTTGTCGAAATGTTCAAAGAGCGGATTTTCCTTGTTATTGTAGCTCATCCATTCGATCGTGAACGCCCCGCCGCGCGATACGACGTCCATCAGGCGCCCCTCGTTCTTCATCCGTTCGACGGTGCCGCGTGTCACGCCGCAATGGACGGTGATGAAATCGACCCCATCCTCGGCGTGCTTGATGATCCCGGCAAAGATGTCGTCAACCGTCATATCGACGATGGCTTTATTCTTGACCCGCACCGCATCGAGAGCGGCCTGATACAGCGGCACGCTGCCGATGCAGGCGTTCGTTTCGGCAATGATCGCCTTCCTGATTTCGTCCACCGGACCGCCCGTCGAGAGGTCCATGATGGCATCGGCGCCGTATTTGACGGCAACACGGGCTTTTTCCAGCTCCTTTTCCATATCGGTATCGTCGGAGGAAGAACCGATGTTGGCGTTGACCTTGGTGCGCAGACCGGCTCCGACCGCTAGCGGGGTGCCGTTAGTATGCTTGACGTTGTGGCAGATGACGATATTACCTGCGGCGATGCCGTCACGGATGAATTCTGGGGTGACACCTTCCGCCGCTGCGGCAGCCTGTATTTTTTCGGTGATGAGCCCTCTGCGGGCGTATTCAAGCTGAGTCATGTGCATAATTCCTTTTAGTAAAGTGCGAATCTGTTTTTATACTCAATAGCGCAGCAGTTCACGTGCCGCCATAAAGTGATTGATCGGGCCATGCCCCTTCCCCAGCGACCGGGCGGAGCGAATGGCGTAGGTGATGAACTGTTTCGACCGTTCAACCGCTGTCAGCAGCGGTTCCCCCTGGGCAAGCAGGGCGGCAATGGCCGAAGCATAGCTGCAACCGGTACCGTGCGTATTGCCGGTGAAAATACGTTCGGAGCTGAAAGCGTGACATCGGACTCCGTCAAAGAGGATATCGGTGGAAAGATGTCCGGCCAGATGCCCCCCCTTGACCAGGACGTTGGCCGCCCCCATTGCGTGAAGATCGACGGCGGCCCGCTCCATGTCCGACTCGGTTTGTATCGATTTCCCCAGAAGGCGCTCCGCCTCCGGAACATTGGGGGTCAGCAGATACGCAAGCGGCAGCAGCTGGTCGCTGAATACCTGGACCGCTTCACACTCGAGCAGCGCCCCTCCCCCTTTGGCGACCATAACCGGATCGACCACCATCGGTATGATGACCTTCCGCTCTCCGAGGCGTTCCGCCAACGCCGAAATCATCGCCGGAGTATGCAGCATTCCGGTCTTGATGACATCGATCGGAATATCGGACAAGACGGCGTCAAGCTGGTCAACCATAAAGCTTGGCGGCAGCCCGTGGATAGAGGAGACACCGCGGGTGTTCTGCGCGGTCAGCGCGGTCAGCACGGTGGCTGCGTAACTGCCCAACAGGGTGATCGTTTTGGTGTCAGCCTGGATACCGGCCCCGCCCCCCGAATCACTTCCGGCAACACTCAACACGGCTCCGCGCGGAAACGGGCGGACACGATTAAACAGCAATGCAAGTTCCGCAGCCGCAACGCCCGGTCGCGGACTCGAAAGCACCGATGAGATCACGGCCAGAGCATCGGCACCCGCCTCAATCACCAGGCAGGCGTTACCGACCGTTATCCCGCCTATAGCAACGATCGGGATCTTTACACTGCCGCGGATCGACGCCAGCCCCTCAACTCCCGGGAGATGAGAAACGATTTTGCTCCCGGTCGGGAACATCGCGCCAAAACCGATATAATCCGCGCCATCCCGCTCGGCATGCAGTGCTTCTTCCAGATTGTGAGTCGACCTGCCGATAATTTTACTCGGCCCGAGCAGCGCCCTGGCGGCGGCAACATCGCCATCATCCTGTCCCAGATGTACGCCATCCGCATCAAGCTCTTTAGCAAGCCGCAGGTCATCATTGACAATGAACGCCGCACCAAAGCGGGCACAGAGGCGTTTCAACTCGCCCCCTTCCGCCAAACACTCACCGTACTCCTTCCCCTTGGCACGGTACTGCAGGGTCGATACCCCGCCCCGAAGCGCCTGACCGACCCTGTCCAGAAGGTCGCCACCCTGATCGGTGATCAGGTAGACCCCCGAAATGTCGGACGGCCCTGAAGCGTTATTGACAACCAGACGAAATGGTTTGGGCTCACTCACAAGCAGTTCCTCGCCCCGAGACACGGGATACGTACGTTCAGGAAATCATTTCTGCAAAAAATTCGCAGAAATATTTTCTAGCGTACTAAATAAAAAAAACCGCGCTGACGTACAACATCAGGCGGCTGGATAACGCATTCATCCCGCAAGCCGCTTTCCTACGCCGGAATTACCCGGTTCAGGTGCAAAGGGTTCCCGATGTGCAGAAGAATGTACCTCCTGCAGCAAACGGATCTCAGTTCGAGTGAACTCCCCCAGGGCCTAGTTGGTTTGCCACTTTACTGTAATGGAGCAATAATGTCAATCTGTACAAACCATGAATCCATCGTATTATAATTCAACAAAAACGGAAAGCCCACCTCCATAATCCGGGATGCCGGCGCTAAAGCCCTTCAGAGCGTACACCTCGGTTCAGGTTCACTCATCAAGCCGACCTCCTCGAAGCCCGAAGCCACAAGCTCTTCCTGCCCATCTGCATAGGTCATGGTTTGACTCCCATGACCTGAACTACCGACGCGAGGCCGGTATGCTTGCTACCTTCCCGCACGTCCCTTTCGATCCTGACCGCATGGACAAATTCCAGTCCGGAAAGTTCCCGCGTCACCTCCTCCAGGGACATGAGCATATCAAGCGATTGGGGGCCGCCGGTGCCGTAGGCAAGCTGCTCCTTGCTGAACGCCTCCAGCACAAAGACGCCACCGGAATTCAGTCCCCTGACAGCCGCTTGGTGGAGCGGAATACGGATTTCCGGGGGCACGTGGCAATAGCAGGCGATGATGGCATCCCACTGTTCCGGTTTTATCTCGAACTCCCTCAAATTGGCATGTATGGTGGTAATGACAACGCCTCTTTCCGCTGCCAGCTCCTCTGCTTTACGCAGCCCGACTGCCGAACCGTCAACTCCGGTCACCTGATATCCCAGCGAGGCCAGGTAAACAGCGTTCCTTCCTTCACCCTCCGCAAGTGACAAAATCTTCCCGTGCGGAATTCTGTGAACGATCGAAGCGAGAAATTCATTCGGGGCAGTACCGTAGGCAAAACCCGGTTCGCGGTAGCGTTCATCCCAGCCCATAGTCACCAGTTACCTCCGGAAAAAATAAATACTCTGACTTCAGAGTGTGATCCGCCGCCCTGCAGATTACTTTCGGCCGCCGCAGGGACCGCTGTTGCACCCGCCAATCCCCTTGCCGCAACCGCCCATACCCTTCTTGCCGAATCCGCCCCTCATCTGGCCGCAGTCTCCGTCACACTTGTCAGC
>JBAQPK010000345.1:0-12015 GCA_049305715.1 Desulfuromonadaceae bacterium
CGCCGAAGCAGAAGGAGTTGTTTAAGAAGAGGCTGGAAGGGTTGCCCCTGACAAAGACGGAACAGGAGTATTATTCCCGTTCGGTAAAGAAAAAGGTGGTCGCGCTGGCAAACGCGGAACTGCACGGCCTTGCAAGGAAGTTGTTGGAAAAATAAGCGATGTTTGCCGCACCTGAATCGAGAATGTCCTGGCAATAGAGAAGTTGCGGCCGCTCAGACATGGATTATCTCCCTTGCTACCATCTCCCGCGCCAGCGGCTTCAAGGTGCTCTCAATTCCGAGGTCTACCGTCTTGCCGAGCTGTTGTTCGAGATAACGCCTGATTCCAAGGAAATTCCCCAGGGACTTCTTTTCAGAGATGATCTCTACGGCAATGTCGATATCGGAATCTTCGCGAGCATCTCCACGGGCATAACTACCGAAAAGGCCGACGCTCACCACTCCGAAACGCTGCGCCATTTCATCCTTGTGCGTCTGCAGGAACATGAGAATATCGTTTTTGTTACTGACCATAACACTGCCCCTTAATCCAGGTTAACCGGAGTATACGTTTGCACTAACCAAAATGCAAGAAGGGCGACCAATCGGCCGCCCTTCTTCAGTCTCATTTCAACGTCACCCACGGCTCCTGCTCCAGAAAACTCCCCTCGATGTTCGCCTCCATCTCCAGGAACCGCTGAAAGGGCATGGTGAAACTCACCACGTCCCGTCCCACCTGGGTCCGCATGGACTGCCGCGCGGAGAGGTCCGTAAGCCCCACCACGCAGCGAGGATGCTCTGAACGGCCCTCCCGGTACGAGAATATGCCGATGACCTGGCACGCGGCCGCATAAGGGATGGCCACGTTTTCCAGGCCGGGGCGGTCGTAGTTGGCAAGCACCGTTAGGGCCGACAGCTGGTCGGCGGTGACGAGGAAGGTGACCGATTCCGGCTTGCCGGCATCCGGGCCGATGGCGCTCAGGGGGACAAACGCGGCGTAGCGGGTGGGGATCTCGGTTATCGGCAGCGCATCGATAAAAGCCCTGACCAGCTCGGGGCTCTTCTTGTAGCGTTCGCCGTGCAGGAAGTGGTGCACGAACTCGGGCCGGGCGCCGGCGGCCCTCATCCCCCTCGCCGATCTTGCGCCCCTGCTCCCACCCCTCGTTGCCACAGGAAAGGAAGTTGCAGAACCCCTCCTCGCCGCCGGGGAAGTTCAGGTAGGCATTGCCGAAGCCGAGCCCGATACCGCCGCCGAAGCAGCCGCAGGTCTCCCGGTCGAACACCGCCGTTCGCCCCTTGGTGGCGGCGGCGCCGAACATGCTCAGGACGCACCCCCATTTTCCGGGCTCGAACTGCACCGCTCCATCCGGCTTTTCATCGGTTAGGAACAGGGCCACCGGCTCTATCCCGAGGTTAATTGCCTCTGCAATGGCGCTTTTCATGGCGTTCCCCCCAGGTTCCTGATCCGGGCTATTTCTTTGTCAACAAGAAGAGCCCAACAATGCCGCTGATCGCACCACCGATGTAGCGGTACATCACCGCGTCGGGGAGTGCCCCGGTGAACGCCCGTGATAAATTCGAGGCAAACGAGTGGGACATTTGGTAGCCCCAGTACGCGAGGCCGGCGCCACCGACCAGCAGTACCAGGCCGATCAACCTGATCATCGTCTTGTCACTATTTTCTGCCATATCTTTGCCCCCGTCTGAATTGGAAAGGGCGACCAACAGCCGCCCTTTTTTAAACCTACTTCAAATTCTTCTTAATCCTCTCCACCGCCTCAATCACATTCTCGCGATGGCCGAACGCCGATAACCGGAAGTACCCTTCCCCACTCGGACCGAAACCGGAGCCGGGCGTCCCGACCACGTTGCATTCGTTCAGCAGCTTGTCGAAGAACTCCCAACTAGTCAGGCTGCCCGGGGTCTTGAGCCAGATGTAGGGGGCATCCACGCCGCCGAAGATCTTCACGCCTGCTTCCGTGAGCCCTTCGCGGATGATGCGGGCATTCTCCATGTAATAGTCGATGGTCTCTTTGGTCTGCTTCCACCCCTCGTCGGAGTAGACCGCGGCGGCGGCGCGTTGGACCGGGTAGGAGGCGCCGTTGAACTTGGTGGTGGTGCGGCGCAGCCAGAGCTTGTTGAAGCTGTACTTCTCGCCCGTGCTGGTTGTCCCCATCACCTCTTCCGGCACGACCACCAGGCCGCAGCGGACGCCGGTGAAGCCGGCGGTCTTGGAGAACGAACGGAACTCGATCGCGCACTTCTTGGCCCCCTCGATCTCGTAGATCGAGTGGGGGATATCGGGGTTGGTGATGAACGCCTCGTAGGCGGCGTCGAAGAAGATCACCGCGCCGCTCTCGTTGGCGTAATCAACCCACTTCTTCAGCTCGGCCTTGCTGGCCACCACACCGGTCGGGTTGTTGGGGAAGCAGAGATAGATGATGTCCACCTTCTCGGTCGGCAGGGCCGGGATGAAATTGTTGGCCTCGTTGCACGGCATGTAGACGATCCCTTTGTAATACCCCTTCTCGTCAGCATCGCCGGTGCGGCCGATCATCACGTTGGTGTCGTTGTAGACCGGGTAGACCGGGTCGCCGATGGCAACGACGTTGTCCAGGGCGAAGATGTCGAGGATGTTGGCGCAGTCGCACTTGGAGCCGTCGGAGATGAACATCTCGGAGGTACTGAGACTGACACCCAGCGGCTTGTAGGATTTCTCGATGATAGCGTTGATCAGCCAGTCATACCCCTGCTCCGGGCCGTAACCGGCGAACTGGTCTGTGGTGCCCAGATCGTCCACTGCGGCGTGGAACGCCTTCAGGACGGCAGGAGCCAGCGGGCGGGTAACGTCGCCGATCCCCAGACGGATGACCTTGGCGGCCGGATTGGCTTCGGCAAAGGCGCGCACACGGCGGCCGATCTCGGGGAACAGGTAGCCTGCTTTCAACTTCAGGTAGTTGTCGTTAATTTTTGCCATTGTTTCGTACATCCTCCTTGAATAGGTATGGGTATCACGTGTTCCATAAAATTATAGTTCGGATTCCTTCTCCACCTTGCGGGAAAGCTTGTCCAGGTACATCTGCTGATCGGCATGTTTTATGGCCGCCGGCAGGTCGGCGGGATTTTCGACCGTCGCGTATCCCAGCGAGATCGACATCGGAATGCCCCCAACCAGCGATTCATACTTCTCCGCCATCCCCCTTACCCGCTTCATCGCAACCTTTGCGTGCCTGGCATCCACTCCGGGGAGCAGCACGGCAAACTCATCGCCGCCGATGCGGGCCACGGCATCCTCGGTGCGGAAACAATCCAGCAGAACCTGGGAGGTCGCCTTGATCAGGGCATCGCCCACCGAGTGGCCGTACCTGTCGTTGCAGACCTTAAGGTCGTCGATGTCTGCCATTATGACCGAGATCGGGGTGACCCGCCCGGAGGAGAGGCGCTTCACCTCCTCGTCGAAATAGGCGCGGTTGTAGAGGCCCGAGAGGGCATCATGGCTGCTGATGAACTCCAGCTCCTCGCTCTTGACGTCATGATCCTGAACCATCGTGTTGAAGGTCTTGACCAAGAGCCCGATTTCATCGCGGGAGTCGATCCGGAAGAGGCGATCGGCCCCCTTCTTGGTTGACAGCTCCCTGACGTGGCGGGCGAAGAGCACCAGGGTATCGGTATAGCGCCCCATGATCCGGCGGATTACCAGGAAGGTCAGGATGGCGCTGGCAAGGATCGCGCCGATGCAGTACTTCACGGCCCGGTGGATCGGCTCGTAGGCTTCGCTCAGCGGGTAGTTGGCCCCCACGATCCAGTCGGTCGTCTGCAGGTGCCGGAAGGAGGTCAGGGCGCGCAGCCCCCTTGAATTGACGTTCTCCGCGCTCCCGTTAAAACCGGCCATGGCCCGGTCGTACAGTTTGTTGACCCCCGGCGGCACATCCCTGGTCATGATCCGCGACCGGTCCGGGTGGATGATCATGGTGCGGTCGCTGGCGAAGAGATAGATATAGCCGTTATTGGCAATGCGGGTGTCCGACAGTTTACCCAGGAAATTATCCTGCAGCAGGTTCACCCCCCCACCGACGATGGCGATCAGGGTGCCGTCCCTGTCCCGTACCGGCGCGGTGAAAAAGACGGACGGCGCTCCCGGGGTATGGGTGGAGATGAAGGGGGCCGAAACGACCGGTTTCCCCGTGCTGACCGTCTTCTTGTAGAACTCCCGGAACGAGATATCCCGCCCCCGCCGGCCGGGGAGGAAGGGCGACTCGGCAATGATCTTCCCGTCCCGGGACAGGAGGTACAAGCCATTATCGAAGGTGGCCTTGGTACCGGGCCGGTTATCCAGAAACCGCTGTGCAGCGTCCGGATCGTTCACGATGTCGGGGGTGATTTCACTTGAAACAGCTACCATGGTCTTCCGGGCTGACCCGATCTTCTGGTCGATATCCTGGGAAATCACCGTCAGCAAGGTGTTCTGCTGGGCAGAGATCGTGCGTTTCAGTTCATGCCGGAAGTAGGCAAGTGTCGCAATCGCCAGAAACGACAAAAACAGGATAACAAAAGCGCAGACCGCCATGGTCATTCTGAAGGTAATGCTGCGTCGAATGGAAGGTTTCACGTTTTCCATAGGCCGGAATACACCCATCGCATGTTGGGATGTGGAAAAGCGGGCCTGCATTCATCACCGGTAGTACGATTTTTCAGCGCAGCCCCAGCACATCCTGCATGTCGTACAGCCCCGGAGCCTTGCCGACAACCCATTTGGCGGCGCGCACCGAGCCGCGCGAAAACATGTCGCGGGTCATGGCGCGGTGGGAAATCTCGATCCGCTCCCCCATGCCGATGAAGTAGACGGTATGTTCGCCGACGATGTCGCCGCCGCGCACGGTCTGCATGCCGATCTCTTCTTTCGTCCGCTCGCCGCAGATCCCCTCGCGGTGATAGTTGGCCACCTTGTTGTAGTCCCGTCCCAGCGCTTCGGCGACGACTTCCCCCATCCGCACGGCGGTTCCTGACGGTGAGTCTTTTTTCTTGTTGTGGTGCAGCTCGACGATTTCCACATCGAAGTCGTCACCCAGGGTCTTGGCGACGTCCTTCAGCACCTTGAAGCAGACGTTGACCCCCACCGACATGTTGGGTGCCAGCACCGCCGGGATGTCCCTGGCCAGTTCAACCGCCACCGCCCGTTCCTCGGGAGTGAAACCGGTGGAACCGATCACGATGGACTTCCCCTGCAGCGCGCAGACCTCAAGGTTCTTGAGGGATACCTTGGGGGAGGTAAAATCGATCAGCACGTCACAGGCGGCAACAACGGCATTGAGGTTGTCGGATATGAGTACTCCCGTGGCGCCGCAACCGGCCAGAAGACCGGCGTCCTGCCCGACCTGGGGATGCCCCGGACGCTCCAGCGCGCCGCTGAACCGGGCGCCTTCGGCTTCGACTATGGAAGTGATGATGCGCTGCCCCATACGCCCGGCAGCCCCGCACACAGCTATTTTAATCATGAAATCCCCCGAAATATTTTCTGATGCTAGTTTTCATACGCCCGGGCATAAAGCTCGTCGGCGACGTCGTCGATGACATCGAGCACCTTGCCGATGGCGCCCTCCTTCTTGACCCGCCCCACGACCATCAGCTTTCCGTCGGACACGCGGATCAGATACAGCAGCGCCGAAACTACGGTGTTGCCCTCCGCTTCCCCCAGGTAGAGCAGGTCGCCGGCAACCACGTACTCCAGCCCCAGCTTTTTCGCCTCGCGGAGCACCGGCTTCGGCGCAAACGACTTGTCCCCCTTGATCAGGACGAGTTTCCTGCCGAACTTTTCCTCCAGCCGCAGCCGCATCCTGGCGGAAAACGTCCGGGGGTGCCCCAGTTCCGTGCAGGCGCGGTAGAAGACCGCTTTTGCGTCCTGCTGCCGCTGGTCGGGATTCAGCTTGTCCTGATAGCTCCCGCCGCAGACGGTGAATTCCGTCATGCCGACCCGGGCATTCACCGGCAGCGGACCGGCATTGTCAAAGCGGCGCAGCGTCGACGAGCCTCCGCCGCCCGTGGCGCAGCCACATACCAGCAGCAGGGCGGCCAGCAGACCGGCCAGACCGGCATGCGCCTTCACAGGCGGTCCCCCGCGAACCGGGAGGAACGGAACGTCTGGCTTCCGGCTCCGGCGCCCGTCATCAGATCAGCTTGTACTCTTTCATGATCGCCTCCAGCTTCGCCTTGTTCGCCGCGCCCATCTCGCAGAGCGGCAGACGGACCTCGTCGGAGCACTTGCCCATGAGGCCGAGAGCGGTCTTGACCGGGATCGGGTTGGACTCGATGAACATGGCGTTGCCGATCTTCAGGGTATCCAGGTGCAGCTGACGGGCCTTGGCAAGGTCACCGGCAAAGAAGGCGTCGGTCAGATCGCCAACCGCCTTGGGCATGATATTGGCCAGCACCGAGATAACCCCCACGGCGCCGCAGGCCATCATCGGAAAGGTGATGAAGTCGTCACCGGAAAAGACGTCAATCTGACTGCCGCAGAGTGCCATGATCTCGGAAGCCTGCTGCAGGGAGCCGGTGGCCTCCTTGATGGCGACGATGTTCTTGTGCGGGGCCAGGCGTGCCACGGTTTCCGGCAGCATGTTGACGCCGGTGCGGCCGGGCACGTTGTAGAGGATCTGGGGGATGTCCACGGCATCGGCGATGGCGGTGTAGTGGCGATAGAGACCTTCCTGGGTCGGCTTGTTGTAGTAGGGGGTCACCAGCAGCACGCCGGCCACGCCCAGCTCTTTCGCTTCGCGGGTAAGGTTGATGGCTTCGGCGGTGGAGTTGGAGCCGGTGCCGGCGATGACCGGGACGCGCCCCTTGGCCTGCTCGAAGACGATGCGGATCACATCCATGTGCTCTTCATTATCCAGGGTGGACGACTCGCCGGTGGTGCCGCAGGCAACGATGGCGTCGGTGCCGTTTTCGATCTGGAAATCCACCAGCTCACGCAGTTTCTGCTCGTCCACCGCGCCGCTCTTGAACGGGGTCACTATTGCGACAATACTTCCTTTAAACATATCCTTTTCCTCCTGTGGAGTTGTATTTTAAATTATATGCCCTGATAAACAGGATTACGTGCGTTAACGAACCGTTCCCTGCAGGCGCGTAACTGAAAGCGCGGAGAACAGTTCCAAGCTGCTAAAAGCGAAGCAACTCTTTCGCCTTTTTACCAACCCCGGAATAAACAACATTCCGGGGGTCTGCTCCCGCTTTCAGGGCGCTGCACAGTTCGCCGCTCTTGAACTGAAAATGATTCATACATGCCTTCTTGTATTAATAAAACAATCTATGTCGCTGGCAATTCAGATAAAAAAGTGGATATTTATAGCACAGGGGGCGGACGGAAGTCAAAAAATAAGGTGTCCGTCCCACCGTAGGTGCGCACCTGCAATGATCCTTGCCAGAGGGGCAATAACTTTGTACAACGTAACCTGACATCCGATTCGCGCAAGAGGGAGGAAACCATGACCGAAACTGCCCCGCGCTGCCCCTGGTGCGGCGATGATCCGCTCTACCGGGCTTACCACGACCTGGAGTGGGGGGTGCCGCTCCACGACGACACGCGTCTGTTCGAAATGCTGACCCTGGAGGGTGCGCAGGCCGGCCTCTCCTGGCTTACGGTCTTGCGCAAACGGGAGGGGTACCGCTCTGCATTTGCCGGATTCGACCCCCGGAAGGTCGCGGCGTTCAACGATGCCGATGTCGCCAGACTGCTGGCCGATCCCGGCATTATCCGCAACCGGCTCAAGGTTGCATCCACCATCACCAATGCCCGTGCGGTGCTGGAGGCGCAGAGCCGCTACGGAAGCCTCGACAGTTATCTGTGGAGTTTCGCGGATGGCGCTCCGATCCGCAACAGCTGGAAGACCATGGCTGAAATCCCGGCCAGCACAAAGCTTTCAGACGCCATGAGCAAAGAACTGAAGCGGCAGGGCTTCCGATTCGTCGGCTCTACGATCTGCTATGCCTTCATGCAGGCGACCGGCATGGTCAATGACCACCTGACCGGCTGCTTCCGACACGACGCATGCCGATGAAATATCCCTCCCGCAAACCCCCAAGATATGCTACAGTTACACAATTTTCGCCTAAGGACACTTCATGCTGATACCCAACACATCCCCCACCTTCCTTCCGTGGGAGGATAATGACCCCGCCCCGTCATGGAGCGATATTTTCGGTAACGACAACCCCCTGGCGCTGGAGATCGGCTGCGGCGTCGGTGATTTTATCGTGCAGATGGCCGCCGCGCACCCCGGCCTGAATTTCATCGCGCTTGATTTTTACAACAAGGGGTGCATAAAAACCTGCAAACGGGTTGACAAGGCCGGCCTCGGCAACGTGCGGGTGCTGCGGGCCGAAGCGCGCAGCTTCATCGAAGCCTGCATACCGGCAGGCGCGCTGCAAATGGCTGTCATCAACTGCCCCGACCCCTGGCCCAAACTGCGCCACAGAAAAAGACGCCTGGTCAATTCCGGGTTTGTCGACTATCTGTCACGCTTTATGCGCCCGGAAGCCGACCTCTACTTTGCAACCGATTTTGTCGACTACGGCCTGGATGTCGCGGAATTCATGGCGGATCAGCCCGGATTCGTCAATCAGCTCGCTCCCGATACCTTCCGCCACCGCCTGGAAGGGTATCCGGTTTCCAAATACATGAAGCGCTTTCTGGATCTGGGGCAGCCGATTTATTACGTCCATTACCGGAAAACGTAGGGTTACGGGTTGGGGGACATCATGAACAAGGCACCTTCACATAAGGATCCCAGTTTTTTCAAACCGCGCGGATCTTCCATGCGGGGCGAGGTCCGCGTCATCACCCTGGTTCTGTCGGGATGGCTGATTGCCATTGTCGGATTTCAGCTCTTTGCCTATCTTCTGGAAGCAAATTATTCCGAACTCCTGCTCGAAGATCTGGTTTTTTTTAATCTGCCGATTCAATTCTGGCTGAGCGGGCAGCTGCTGCCGCTCTGGTTCATCATCCTCTGCGTGCTGTTCAATGTCTGGATGGACCGCCACGGTACGCAATCCGCGGAAGGGTCGCTCCGGTTCCGCATAAAACCGGGCAACGGGGAGGACGATTAAATGGCATTCGGTACGATTCAGCTGGTGCCTTTGGCCATTGTGGCGGGCATGTTTGCGCTCTTTATCCTTTCCGGGCTCCGCAACCGCAGCAAACAGACTACGGAATACGGGTTAGGCGGCAGTTACACGGGACGGGTCGGCATCGGAGCAGGCATCGCCAGTAACTGGATGAGCGCCGCAAGCTTCCTCGGCCTGGCCGGGGTGTTTTATCTCAAAGGTTATTTTGCGATGGCCTACGTAGTGGGATGGACCGGAGGGTATGTTCTGCTGCTGGTGCTGATGGCAACACAGATCAGACGATTCGGAAAATACACCACGCCCGACTTTGTCGGTTTCCGCTACGAGTCCGACGCGGCCCGCACCCTGGCCGCCGTCATCTCGATCATCATCACGATCATTTACTGTGTCGCCCAATTTCGCGGCATCGCCCTGCTGGTCTCCTGGCTGTTCGGCATCGCCTACATCCCCGCGGTCGTCGTCGGAACGTCGCTGCTGGTTTCATTTGTCGTCATCTCCGGCGCCCTGGGTGCGGCCCGCAATCAGAAGCTGCAGTATTTCGTGCTGATCGTCACCTTCATCCTGCCGCTGATGCTCCTGACCCGCAAGCTGGGCTATTTCTGGATTCTGCCCCAGTTCGGCTACGGAGCGGCCATCTCCGAACTGCAGCAGCAATTCGGCTACAACTGGTCGGAGCCGTTTGCCAACACCTCCCTTTACGGGTGGTTCGCACTCTGCTTTACCCTGATGTTCGGCACCGCCGGACTCCCGCACGTGCTCTCCCGTTTCTACATGGTTCCCGGTATACGGGATGCCCGCTGGGGGGTCGTCTGGGGCCTGTTTTTCATCGCCCTGATCTACTGGTCGGCGCCCGCCTACGGCGTTCTGGCCCGTCTTTTTGAAGCCCGCAACGGCCTGACGCTCAACAGTGGCGGCGCCGATGCCGCCGACATGATCGTCCTCTCGGCCGCCGGCCTGGGGGGGCTGCCTCTCTGGGCGGTCGGACTTCTGGCTGCCGGCGGCATGAGCGCGGCTTTTTCAACGACGGCCGGGCTGATGATGACCGGCTCCGCCTCATTCTCGTTTGATATTTACCCCCGCCTGATCCGCCCGGGCGCATCGGAACGGGACAAGGTCTATGCCGCGAAAGGTTTCTTCCTGATTCTGGCCGCTGCCGTAATGGTACTGACCTTCCAGCCGTGGGGGATGATCGCCGAGATTGCCGCCTTTGCCTTTGCAGTTGCGGGCAACACCATTTTTCCGGCCTTCCTGCTCGGCATCTGGTGGCCGCGGGCCAATGCCGCCGGCGCGATCTGCGGCATGCTGACCGGTCTTGCCGTCAGCTTTGCTCCCCTCCTTGCCGGCGATCGTCTGCCGGTTATCGCCCAGCTGTTTCCGCTCACATCATCCGCCTTTATCGGAGCGCCGCTGGTGCTGACCGTCATGATCGTCACCTCGCTGCTGACCGCGCCCCCATCCGCGGCCATCCGGCTTTTTGTAAGCCGTGATGTGCATGACTGTCAGGACAACTGATGGCTCCCCTCTTATCTGCAAAATGGGGTGACATCACCACCTGGCGGGCGGCTGTAAATTTTGCCGCCGCATATCGACAGGCGCTGCTGGATCGGGCGGTATCCGGCCGCTTCGACAATGCTGAGACCGTTTTTCAGGAAGCGGGTGACTCGGTTGAAACCGCTATCGTCGCGCACCGGGAGCTCTTGAATCGCCTGCATTCGCTGATCGAAGAAGTTGCCGCTGCGCCCCAAACAACCAGCCTCAAAGAACTGACCGTCGCCTTCTACAGTGATCTGTACCGCCATTTCGGCCGCTTCCGTTCCGCTCCCGCATTCTACCAGCTGAGCATGGCCTTTCTGTGCCAGGCAAGCACCACGATCATTGCCAGGACCTCGGATCAGCTCGGCCCGGATTCCCATGGACTTCCGGAGATGGCGCTGATCGCGGTCGGCCCCGCGGGACGCGCTGAATATTCTCCTTTCTGCCCGTTGCAGATCCTGCTCGTCCATGGCGAAGCCGCGGGATCACAACTCCAGGCCATCGGCCTGTTCTGCCACGCCCTTCATGCCAGATTTGAGGCCGCCGGATTGTCTATCGATCCGGTAATCACCCCGCGCACCCCGGCCTGGCGCGGGACCCTGACAGAGTGGCGGCAGCGCTGTGAAGAGGGCCTGCATTCGAACTCGGATGATGAGCTCATCAATCTCCACCGCCTTGTTGATCAGCAGACGCTCTTCACCGGTGGAGAATTCGACCGGGAGTTGAAGCTGGCCAGCCGTGCCGCTTTGAGTGAAAACCGCCCGGCGGTGGCGCATCTTGTTAATCGGGTGACCTCGCTTTCAAACGGACTCGGACTCATGGGAAGACTGAAGCTGGAGCGCAGCGGGAGCAGCCGCGGGCTGTTCAGGCTGCTGGACCATGGGCTGCTGCCCCTTTCAGCCGCTCTATCGGCGTTGGCCCTGATCAAGGAAAGCACCGGCGTCAGTACCTGCGACAGGATCCATGACCTGCTGAGGCGGCATGAGCTTGATGTCGAACTGGCGGAGCGGATGCTGGCAACCTGGCACTGCCTCAACGACCTGCGGCTGCAGCGGGAATGTTCCATTCAAATCGAAGGGCACTCAGGCCTGTCATCATTTCTGGATCCGGAGGGGCTGACCGCTGAACAGCTGCATATGTTGAAAGAAGCGCTTGAATCCGTGGCAAGCATTCAGCGCCATGTTGAAATTGTTTTCTCAGAGATGGGGGAGTAGGGCCCCATGCTTTTATCGCTCTCAACCGGATGCATGTTTACCCTGCCGCTGCAAAGGATATCCGGGCTGGCGGCCGAGTCCGGATTCGACGGAATTGAGCTGATCATCAACCAGGATTTTCAGGGGGTCAATTCGGTCAAACTGGTTCGTTCACTCCAGGAGATCAC
>JBAQPK010000346.1:0-2279 GCA_049305715.1 Desulfuromonadaceae bacterium
GGCCGGAGACTCGGAGTGAGAGTGGTAAAACTTGGCAGCAAAGTTATCTGTGCCATCAATAATGAAGTCGTAATCAGCGATAATATCGGTAATATTGGCGGCTGTTACCCATTCCTTGCAGGTAACAACCTTCACGTCAGGATTGATGGCCCCCATTGATGGATATTTTCATTCAATTACTCCTTAAATTGTTCTTGACCCTTCTGAAATTGAACTATCATGCTGAGTCGATTTGGCCGGCACGGTGTTCATGAGTGCCGTTTTTCATTCCCCAGCGGACCACCGTTCTCTGTTCGATGCTGTCAAAAACAAGGTTCTCTACCGCAATACCGATCAGGATCACGGTGATCAGTCCGGCAAAAACCGCCGGTATTTCCAACTGCTGCTTGTTCTCGTATATGAACCAGCCGATACCGCCGCTTCCGGAACTGACCCCGAAAACCAGTTCCGCCGCAATCAGCGTTCGCCAGGCAAACGCCCAGCCGTTACGCAAGCCGGTCAAAAGCGCGGGGAAGGCTGCCGGAATGAGAATAGCCAGTACATAGCGCGGGCCGCCAAGACCGTAGTTGCGTCCCACCATGCGCAGGGTGGAGTTAACGCCGGAGAAACCGGCGTGGGCGCTGAGGGCAACCGGCCAGAGCACCGCATGGACCAGGACAAAGGTAATACTCCCGTTGCCCAGACCGAACCAGAGCAGAGCCAGGGGCAACAGGGCAATGGCCGGCAAGGGGTTGAACATCGCGGTGAACAGATCCAGCAAATCCGTACCGGCCCTGGTGCCTGCCGCCGCCATGGCCAGGATGATCGCCAGCAGGACCCCGATGCCGTACCCGACCAGCAGCGTCTTGAAGGATGTCACTATGCGGGTTAGCAGACCGCCGCTGATAACGGCATCTCCGAATGCCTGCACCGTGGCACTGAATGCAGGAAACATGAGCGGGTTGTCCAGCCGGATCGCATACCACTGCCAAAGGGCGCAGAGCACAATCAGAAGCAGCACCCTTCGAAACCAGCCCATATCGGTTAGCCTTGCCAAAAGCTGGAAGCCTCGACCCATAAGTTCGATATTACCTTTCATTGTCGGCTGGCCTACATTGGTAATTATTTCGGTTTCCGCCGTTTCAGCTTTCATATCATCCTCCTAACCTGCCTGTTCAGGATTCGCGCCCTGCCTGAATCGCGTTCTGTCCGCAAATAATGCCGAAGAAAATTTGTCCGGCTAAATCACATAATCAGGCGCATCCCGGAACAACACCCGCCTGATACGCTCGGCAATTTCCGGATGCGAGCCGGCAGCTTCATTCAACTGCGTCGCCTCAAGCACCTCCTCAACCCGTCCCGGGTGGGGCGACATCACCACGATCTTGCTTCCGAGCAGCAGCGCCTCATCGATGGAGTGGGTAACGAACAGCATGGTGAAGCGGCATTCACGCCACAGCTCAAGCAGCTCGTCCTGCATGCGTCTTCTCGAAAGGGCGTCAAGTGCGGCAAACGGTTCATCCATCAGGATGATGTCAGGCTTCATGGCCAGGCAGCGGGCTATGGCAACCCGCTGTTTCATTCCGCCCGAAAGAGTATGCGGATAGGTGTCGCTGAACTTCTCCAGGTGCACTGTCCTGATTGCCTCACGGGCCCGTGCGAATGCTTCGTCTTTTGAAAATGTACGGCTGGCGATCATCCCGAAGGCCACGTTTTCCAAAACGGTTTTCCAGGGAAGCAGCTGGTCGAACTCCTGGAAAACCATCACCCGGTCCGGCCCCGGCCCTTCGACCAACCGGCCTTTCAGGGTGATACTCCCTTCACTTGGCTTCAGAAATCCTCCGACCGCCTTGAGCAGGGTTGATTTGCCGCAACCGGACGGCCCCAGCAGCACCACCCGGTCCCCTTGGCTGACCTGGAAACCGACCCTTTCAGTGGCAGTCACCATGTTGTTCTTCGTCCGGTAGCGGAGCGTTACGCCGCTGACATCCAGCAAAGGTACTCCATCCGCATTCGCCATTATTTGCCGCCTTTCTGCCGTGCAGATTTATCAATAACAGCCGGTTCCTTCGTTTTGCAGTTCTGTTGCCTAACTACCCTTCTTGCCGTGAACAGCGGGAAAAAAGAGGTCCTTCCAATCCTTCGGCCTGGTCTTGATGCTGCCGGTCTGATACATGAAATCCGAGAACTTCGAGATATTGAGCGGTGTCGTCGTATATGACAACGTGGGCTGGCTGATCTCCCTGACCAGGTCGTCCAGGCTTTCTTTGGTCTTGCTGGCCTTCCGGTACAGCTCCGCG
>JBAQPK010000347.1:0-7463 GCA_049305715.1 Desulfuromonadaceae bacterium
AAACGACAACAAGACTTCCCTGAAATCAGACATTCAGGGGAAGCTGACTTACCCTTAGATCAAGCGGCCTGAAAGTCCAATTCCGACTGAGGCAATACAAAAGTGTGAGCATTCCATCAGTGGTATAAACCTACCACCTGCTATAATAACTTTTCAGATTGCTATCCACATATACGTAAATGATTAGCGCACCAATTACCATTCCATTGGTAATCCGAGCGGTGACAGGTCAACACCATAATCCAGCAGCATCAGGGTTTCCAACATCTTTGCCGGATTGAGGTTCTGGCTATAGACATCCCAGGATATCCCTTTGAGTACCGCAGAAACAATTTTCAGTTCTTCTGATTCCAGATGTCCGACCAAACCCTTTACAGCGGCATTGTCTCTATCCTGGGAGCTGATATTCTGAAAAAACCAGTTTATGAATGTATGCCTAAGTGAATGAAAAGGCTTCTGTTTGCACAGCTGCTCATCCTTGATCACATACTTGCGGAAAGTGTCATTGTACCACTTCTCAAAATAGTGACTGTAATTGTCTGACGGCTCATAATAGTCAACGGGTCTGGATTTCATGCCCTGCCACACGCGTTCATATTTAAGTCTGCGCCGCGACTCAATGAAGCTCATAAATCCGAGTCTGAGCAGGGTCGGATGGATCGGTATGATGCGTTGACTTTGCTCATTCTTGACAGACTGGTGGCGTTCGGCACAATCCCTGATCCTGAAACAGTCGATGCCATCAATATTAATAATGTCATCGCAGAAAAGCTGGCAGATCTCCCCTTGCCTCATACCGTTAAACAGGGCGATCAGAACAATCCAGAGTTTATGCGGCTCAAACTTGAGACGATGGCGTTTTGCGAGCTGTATGATCAGTGATTGAATGTCATACTGAAGATATGGCAAGCGCACAAGCTTGTCTTTTTTTGTTTTCACCAGAAACCGCATTTTAACCGCAAATACTTTATCCTTGCAAAAATTCCGGGGAATTCCATATTGACCATCCTCGGCACCGTACGTCAACATAGCCCCCAGCGAGAACCATATTCCCTTAAAAGTAGTGACATCAAGAGACTCATACTTCGGATGCGTGCGGCATTCTTCCAGAGACAGGTTTTTAAAATGATCGTGATTTCGGTATTTGGGATATTCAGCAAGGTTGTCAAACAGACCAACCAGCATATCTTGAGATAGTTCATCAGTGTAAGGATTCCCTAGCAGTTCGACAATCTTCCCGAAATGCTCATCAGGTTTCTGCTTTGCCCTGGCATTATTAACATTGATATGCAACTTAACGTATTTGGACATTAATCCACTTAGCTTTATGCGCCGCTGCAGTTGGCTCGTTGCATGGTTGCGATCATACTCATTATTCAAGCCACACTCAGCCCGTAACGCCAAGACCTCGTTTGCTTCAGCTTCTTTTGCCAGCAGTGAATCACACAACATCCCGAAGGCAACAGGATCCGTCTGAACGTTTTCAATTTTGAGACGGCAAGCAGCATAGTCTGATATCTCGGTATAGTTCTGTTTTCGTGCCTGCTCATGACAACACTTAGCCCTCGACCTATAGTAAAAAGCCAGATTTTCCGCACCGGACATTGTCTCCTCTTCGCCGGACTCGGTGGTCATTTCATAATCCTGACGACTGTCCATCAGATGCCGTGCGCGAAAGTCGTTACTCGTCTCAAGGACAGCAGCATCCAGTGGCGTCTCAGCTATACTGTACCGCTCCTGCTTGTCAGTATCAAGCATGAGGTCCATGTACTCTTGGACAAGGTGTTTAATCAGTGTAGGTGTCAGTATGCCACTTCGTGCCATGAAAAAAATCCTTGCCGTTTTGGCGATCAGGCCTTTGACCAATGTCAGGGCATGTTTGCGATTATCGGTCTTGAGAGATTTTCTGATCTGAATGCCGGGGAAAAAATGTTTGATATCGCCAGGAACTCTGCACTGAAAGTAATACAGCTTGCCCCGTAATACAAGAGAGGTATAACGCATAAAGGCTTACTCCTGTACCTCAATTTGAGGTCAATTCGGAAGTAAGCCTTTGAAAACAACTGCAATATCATACAGTTGTGAAGAATTTGGGGTGGCTGGAGGGTATCGAACCCTCGAATATACGAGTCACAGTCGTACGTGTTAACCGCTTCACCACAGCCACCATACAAGAGGTGATTTAATAGCCTAAACAGTGTCCGTTAGTCAAGATATTTTTGATCACCCATTCTTTAAAATCTGAAGAATCCGTTGTAATTGACGGTACTCCTCGTCAGACAGTCTCCGGTCGTGATAGACCGCTCCGGCATAGATCGCTACAAAAGCGGAAACATGGATGTTGTCGGCTGCCGAAGCGATCTCAAACAACCCTCTCCCGCCCACCCCTGCTGGCATACCATACTCACGCTCCACCGCCCGGAAAAAACGATTGAGGATGCGCTGCTCCCGTGGGCGGAAAAGCGAAGCACGCCCGGCGGCAAACAACAGACCGGCAATCAGCAGACTTCCGCCAAAATACGGCACCAAACCGCGGATAATACGTAATGGGCTGATCCGCTGCAAGCGTGAGCCGGCAGCGCTGGCAATAGTCATCTGTTGCTCGAAGTCATAGCTTATAACTGCCCGGTTCCACACATAATTTAATGAATCAATCAGAAGGGTGATTCGAAGCATCAGGCTCCGTGACGCCGGAGTCGTCCAGACGTCTCCGGCGTTGGCGGCAAAGCTGCTCGGATCGATTCTTACCCATCCGCTCCCCTCTATGTACGCCTCCACCCAGACATGAGCTTTATCATCGGTAACAAGATAATACCCTCCCAGCTCGTTATATTCACCCCCGAGGTACCCGCCGACCAGCCGGCATGGCACTCCGGCAGCACGCAGCAGCAGGGCAAATGACGAGGCGAAGAATTCACAGTGCCCCTGTTTTTTTTCAAAAAGAAACTGTTCAAGCGCCAAATCACCGGTCGCCAGATCTCTCGTTGAATAACGGTACCCCCCGGTGCGGAAATAGTTTTCCAGAATCTCAACTTTCGTGCGATCGTTTTTCCCGCCGCGCATTATTTTCGCAGCAACCGCCTTTACCCGATCCGAAAGCTTGTCAGGTAGCTGTAGGTAAAAGGGCCTGTTAATTGGGTTGCTTTGTGCCGTCACCCCGCCTGGTTGCGAATCAGCGGTATAATTCAAGCGGCCGCCGCCGAATCTCGGAAGTTCAGAAACACCATCCGGTGATCGCGTTACACGCAGCAGCGAAAAACCCGTTGGACGATCGAGCGCTATCAGAGTACGGCTGTCGGACGGCTCCGGATAAATGACCTGCCTGATCGTCTGCCCGGTGAATTCCGGCTGTTCCGATGGTATTTGACGTATGCGTGTCCATTTATTTCCGTCCATCCGGTTGAATACTGTTCCGCGCCAGTAGAGCTGACTCTGCGCCAGACGCGGCATTTCAGCACGAAAAGCAAGTGTGCGTGATACGGAAATACTGCTTTGGACGCCTGGCTCTACCACATCGGCATAACCGGTTGTACGCGTTGCCGGTGTATTGAGAAAATGCCAGAGCGGCAACTGGGTCCGCGGCATGATCGGGAAAAAAAGGAGGAGCAGCGGGACCGCAAGAATAGGCATCATCAGTCCGGAAAGCATGATTCTTTTCAGGTCCGGCATCGATACCGTCATCGCACCGTCCTGATTCTGAAATGTCAATAACACCAGGGCAAGAGCAACCATAAACAGCAGTAAGCCAAGATAGATTAAAAAGATCGGGCTGAGGTCAAACAGCGAGGAAGATGCAAGACAGAACATCGAAAGGGCGTATATCTGCAGGCTGTGGCGGACCGTTTTTTCACCGCTGAACCGGACGGCCAGCATAATTGCCAGTACACTGATTACCGGCTGAACAGGATTGGAGCGACTGAACTGGAGGGCATAATACAAAAAGAACGGTACAATTGCGACGTTCTGAATCCAGGGCTTCAGTTGCCAGCTCCCCCTGCGGTCCTGCCAGAAACCGGACATCAACCCGGTCACCAGAATCACACGGGGAAACGTTGTCAGCCAGGGGAAGAGCGGAATCATCCCGCACAGTCCGATGGCATACGTCAATATTGTTGCCAGTGATCTAATCGATACCATACAAGGCCAGTTCCTTCAGCAGCGCCAGTCCGTGCTGTTTGCCGATTCCAGCCGGAAGGACACGCCCGGCCAGTACCATACCGACCGGACGCTCGCGCACCCAGCGGCGGACCAGCCAGGCGGCACGGGATAACCGTTCTTCGGTCCCCTGCCCCGGTAACTGTTCCAGATCAATCACCAGCGGGGCAGCAACAGATCTGCCGAAGCCTTTTACCAGAAGATCGTGGCTGCGGGCCGAATGCTTCCAGTGAATCAACCGGAACGGCTCCGAGCCGGAATAGGGATATATCCGCTCCAATTCACCGCTCATACCACGTTCCGGGCGCAGTCCGCCGCCGATTGCCGGAGAGTCCTCCCTTCTGCCGCCCGAATCAGCGGCGATCGGACGGGGAAACACCGTTGCCGTGCCGTCAATTTCAAAACTCCAGTAGCGGGTAAAAAAACCGACCGGATAGGGTGAACTGACCGTTATTCTGCCAAGCGGCACCGGTCCCCGCCGGCTGAAGGTTAACAAAACGGTGTCGTCACATGCTGATTTCCGGATAACAACAGGGAAAACGAGGGCCTGACCGCTGCCGCACTCAAGACGGATCAGAAACGAGGGAAGGTAGCGCTTGCCGTTGCGCACCGACAGGCGGAAGGGTGCCGGAATACCGGCATAGATCTCTTCGGGAGGGTGCAGGTCCGGGACCAGCTTCTTGATGTTATACATTCCGGCCAGACCGGTTACCGACATGAACGCCAGTAAACCGGCGACGACAAGAAACAAAAGGTTATTGCCGGTATTGACCGCGGCAAAGCCGACCAGGAGCGTGATCAGGATATAGAGCGCCCCGGATTTGCTGATTCTCAGGCCAAAGGTAACGCTATGCCGGCGATGATCGTACGTAACACCCCTCCCCTGTCGACGGCCGTCATCTCGCTCCGCATGGTCAACCGATGGGCAGAGACCGCAACGGCAATGCCCTTGACGTCATCCGGTGCAACATAGTCACGACCGGCCAGAAAGGCGGCCGCCCTGGCCGCATGGGCAAGATTGATGGCGGCCCTGGTTGAAAGACCGGTCTGGACCAGCTCGTGGGAACGGGTTGCCAGCACAATTGCATGGATATAGGAAAGCACCTTGTCAGAAAGGTAGACCGCTTGAACGTTTTTCCTGGAAGCAATAATCTCGGCGGCTGTTACCAGCGGCGCCATGCTGCCGATCCGTTCGCGGATGCCGCCGCCCGCTATGATTTGCCGCTCCAGCTGTTCCGCCGGATAGCCGATCCCGGTGCAGATCAGGAAACGGACAAGCTGCGATTCCGGCAGCAGGAAGGTACCGCTCTGGTCAGAAGGATTCTGGGTGGCAAACACCATAAACGGATCCGGCAAAGGGTGTGTGACCCCTTCGATCGTCACGCGCCGCTCCTCCATCGCCTCCAGCATGGCACTCTGTGTACGCGGCATGGCACGGTTGATCTCGTCCAGCAGCACAATATTGTTGAAGATCGGACCGGGCTGAAAACTGAAATGCCCCTCTTCGCGGTTGAAGATCGATAGACCGGTGATATCGGATGGGAGAAGGTCGCTGGTGCACTGCACCCTGCCGAAGGAGAGTCCGGTGACTCCGGCAAGCGCAAGGGCCACGGTCGTCTTGCCGAGGCCGGGCAGATCCTCCACCAGAATATGCCCACCGGTAAGGAGGGCAATCACGGACAGACGCAGAACCTCTTCCTTGCCCTGGAGATAGTCACGGGAAAGTGTTTCAAAAACATTCGTGAAAGCATGGGGTTGTACTGGTCGATTCACATGCAACCTCGTGGAAGCGGATGATGTCATGGTCAAACAGAGCGGCCCCCAGGAAAAAGTCCATGGGGGCCGCAGAGTGTCTCATCAGTGATTCTGTTAACCTATTGCCGCGTTCAGATCACTCAGCAATATATCAATATCCAGTCCGTGTGCCCGGGCACCCTGCTCAAGGCTTTCGTTCTGGGCACCCATGCAGCCGATACAGCCAAGGTTATGCTTCTGGAGAACCTTGACCGACTCGGGATAGGTGCGCATAAGCTCAAAAAATGTCATCTCTTTGGAAATTTTGTCTGCCATGGCTATACTCCTTTTATTGAGACGGTGCGATTTTTCTGCATCTACTCGTACTTGATGTCGATTATTTCGTACTCTTTTTTCCCGGACGGGACGATTACCTTGACCGAATCATCAAGCTTATGGCCGATCAGCGCTTTTCCGACCGGTGACGTACAGGATATTTTGCTCAATTTTATATCAGCTTCATCCTCGCCGACAATCTTGTAGGTTACCTCTTCTTCGGAAGCGGTGTCGTACACGGTCACCGTGCAGCCAAACACGACTTTATCCGGTTTCAAGCCGGAGAGATCCACGACATGCGCCCGGGCCAGTTTGCCGTTTATTTCCTGAATGCGCCCCTCAATAAATCCCTGACGGTTTTTGGCGGCATCATATTCGGCATTTTCCGACAGGTCACCATGGTCGCGTGCTTCGGCAATATCCTGGATGACCTTGGGACGCTCCTCACGAACAAGCCGTTTTAATTCTTCCTGCAGCGATTCAAAGCTCTCTTTTGTTAATGGTATTGTATGGGACATCGAGTAGTCTGCTCCTATATTCAAATAGTTCAACAAAGATAATCCTGAATCGGTTTGACGCCCAACTCCTGGGTCTGCAGGGAAAGGATACTGTCTGCGACCGCTTTTGCACCGGCAACCGTTGTATAATACGCGAGTCCATTCATCAAGGCCTCCCGCCGGATCGAGAAGGAATCGGCCACCGCCTGGGCACCCTGGGTGGTGTTAAGCACCAGCTGAACTTCTCCGTTCTTGATGGCATCAACGATATGCGGACGACCTTCCAGCACCTTGTTGACGCGCCGGACCGGAATCCCCTTTTCTTCAAGAAAGAGGGCCGTTCCACCCGTTGCCAGAATACCGAATCCGGCTTTATACAGCTTTTCTGCAACGCTGACAACATGTTTCTTGTCGGCATCTCTCACGCTGATAAAGACATTTCCTGACAGCGGCATCTTGACATTTGCCCCCAGCTGCGATTTGGCAAAGGCCTCGGCAAACGTTTCACCGATCCCCATTACCTCCCCGGTCGACTTCATTTCAGGCCCCAGCAGGGTATCGACACCGGGGAATTTTACAAACGGGAAGACCGCTTCTTTTACTGAAATATGCTTCGGAATGATATCGTCGACTACCCCCAGCTCTTTCAGGGTTTTTCCGGCCATGATGCGGGCAGCTATCTTGGCGAGCGGTCGTCCGGTCGCCTTGGAGACAAAGGGCGCTGTACGAGAAGCCCGCGGG
>JBAQPK010000348.1:0-6218 GCA_049305715.1 Desulfuromonadaceae bacterium
CCCCCAGACCAAGATTTGCAAATTCCACTTTTTCCTGAATAACCGCGTGGGTACCAATCACTATCCGGGCGGTGCCGTCGGCTATTCGTGCCAGCGCGTCTTTTTTGGCCTTCCCCTTAAGGGCGGCCGTAATCAGAGTTACCTCCAGCCCCATCTGTCCGCACCAGCGGTGAATGGTGTGCCAATGCTGTTCGGCAAGGATTTCGGTTGGCGCCATGATTGCTACCTGAAAATTGTTTTCAACGGCGATCAGCGCCGCCATCAACGCCACGAGGGTCTTGCCGCTTCCCACATCACCCTGAACCAGACGGTGCATCGGATGCGGCGCCATCATATCGACCTTGATTTCCGCCAACACCCTCTTCTGAGCGGCCGTCAGCTCAAAGGGGAGCAGGCGGACCAGTTCTTTGGTATAGCGGTGGGTCACCTGAAAGGCGATCCCCGCATCCTTAAATACTCCGTGTTTCTTAAGGGCGAGTCCCAATTCCCAGAAAAAGAATTCATCAAACGCCAGCGCCTGATGTGCCGGCGTAACTCCGGAATTCAGATCGGCAAGTTCCGTTTCGGGCGGCGGTGAATGAACCTGACCAAGCGCCTCGCGGAGAGACGGGAATCCTGCGGGACAGAGGCCGGTCGGCAGAACGCTCTCTATGTTCGGCAGAAAGCCGTCTACGACCTCCCGCATAACCCGGCGCATTGTTTTCTGATGTATCCCCTCCGATAGCGGGTAAACAGGCACAATCCGTCCGAAGTTAGCCGGATCCGAATCCAGCAGCGACTGGACTCCGGTCCCTTCAGGCAGCCATTCAACATCCGGATGATGCACTTCACGCTGATACCCGAACTGGTTCACCTCGCCACTGAAAACGCCGGCTCGTCCGACCTTCCAGGTGCGCTTCATCCAGACTGTGTTGGCATGAAACCACTTGCAGACAATTGTGCCGCTTTCATCACCCACCAGCGCCTCAAAAACCCGTCGCCCTCCCTTGGTCGTCGTCACATCGGCAGACAGAACTGTTCCGGAGAAAACAGCGCTCCGGCCAGGGCAGAGTGAAGAGACGGGTATCAGCCGGCGGCGATCTTCGTAGCGAAGCGGCAGCAGATAAAGTGCATCCTCAACCGTGCGGATCTCCCGTTTTTCGAGGAGGGCAGCCAGCTTAGGCCCTATTCCTTTAACATACTGGATCCCGCTCTCCAGATTTTTGCGGGAGATCGCATTTTTCAGGCTCTTATGGTCAACTGATGGGGGGGTTGCGCTCAATGGGACAACAGGCCGGACAGGACGCGCAATGAGTTCGCCATCCACCACTTCCAGCGCAAGTGCATCGCCTGGCGCGAGGGCGAGCTTTATAAGAATTTTGTCAGGAATGATAATGGAATTATTTTCAGTAAGCTTGACTGTGGACATGCACATTCCTGCACCGGGACAAAGTGGGTTCAGCGCGTAAACATAATATTCTTGCAATCCATTGTCTACATATTTCACCCTGTTTCATTGACAAGAATACGCTCAGCAGGCATATCTAGGTATATCTGGACAAGTGTCGTCGCATATGTATCCGGTCCTGATAAACGGGATACGCAAGTATAATCAGGCATGCGTATAGACACATCTAACGCTCTGAAAAGGAATCGTCATGAAATCATGTAACCACACATTCGAAGAACTTGTTGCCATTATGCGAAAACTCCGCGCCCCCGGCGGTTGTCCATGGGACGCTGAGCAGACACATGAAAGCCTTACCCGGTATCTGCTTGAGGAGACTTACGAGGTCATTGAAGCCATCGACGAAAAATCTTCCCAGCACCTTAAAGAAGAGTTGGGAGACCTGCTTCTTCAGCCGGTTTTTCACGCCGCCATCGCCGAAGAATCCGGCGACTTCACCATCGACGACGTTATCAGCTCGCTGTGTGATAAACTGATCCGCCGCCATCCCCATGTATTCGGCGATCTTGAGATCAGGGACAGCAGTCAGCAGATTGAAAACTGGGAAAACATCAAACGACAGGAGAAAGGAGACGAGAGGCCTTCAGCACTTTCGGGCGTTCCCGATCACCTTCCGGCACTCCTGAAGGCTCACAAAATCAGTGAAAAAGCCTCGCGGGTTGGATTTGACTGGGAACACGCCGACCAGGTACTCGCAAAAGTCATGGAGGAACTGCACGAATTTGAAGAGGCACGGGCGGGGGGCAATCCTGCACGAATGGAAGATGAGCTGGGCGATCTGCTGTTTGCCATCGCCAATCTGGGAAGATTCTTGTCGCTCAATCCGGAAGAAGCCCTTCGCAAAACCATAACCCGCTTTCAAAAACGCTTCAGTTACGTCGAAACGGAGCTGCTCCGTCAGGGAGTACCGATGCAAAGCGCCTCTTTCGAAGAGATGGACACCCTGTGGGAAAAGGCAAAATGCATCGAAAAATTAGTAAATAATAATTAATATTGGTTATGTAACTGTTTTTACAGGCTTGTTTTTATTATCCACATAAATTGTGGATAACCTGTGGAGAACGATGTGGACGATATGCAAAAGTGATATTTTTGCAAGAGTTTTATCCGAAATGCCGTTTTTTTATACAATGTAATTTACGTTATATTATAAACAGTTACAGTCATTATCAGTAAAAATAAGGGTTTGCGTTGTCAAGCTCTTTCATCAATAAAAATATATTTTTTAACAGCTTGAAGTTCTGTGCATAACCACCTGATTTGTAACGACCTGCAACACTTTGAATTCAACACTCTCCATATTTTAGCACCACCATTTTTGTCTCCTTACCACCCGGAGCCGGGAAACCGGTCAGGTGTCCATCGAACAGTACATTTCACTACCCTTTCTTCAACTTCCTGCGCAGCAGTGATACGGCATCAAGCGCCTCTTCCGAGCGCAGGAGTTTCACCGTCACCATATACAGGGCGCTGCCACAGGCAATGGAAGCTCCCAGAACTGAACCCTTCAACATCTTATGTCCCGCTTGTGACCAGTCGACGAATGAACAGCTGTACCAGACAGCCGCCGCCATCGGAACGGATGCCGCGGTTGATTTCAGCGCAGTCAGCACAATGCCGCTTCCGCCGAAAGAACCTATCTTGCGCCTCAAGAGCCAGAGCAGCATCAGCATGTTGCAGAGCGCCGAGAGTGTCGTCGCCAGGGCGAGCCCGCCATGTTTGAGAGGCCCCATCAACGCAAGGCTCAAGCAGAGGTTGATGACAAAGGCTATCAGAGCTGTATATACGGGGGTTTTTGTGTCTTTTAGCGCATAAAACACCGGCGCCAGTACCCGGGTTAATGCAACAAATGAAAGCCCCGCGGAATAATACAGCAGCGCCGACGCGGAGTTGACAACGGTTGCATAATCAAAAGCCCCCCCCATGAATATCAGGCTGAAGATCGGCGTTGAGCAGACCATCAAACCGGCCATGGCGGGTATGGTAATGAAGAGCATCAGGCGCACGCCGAAAGAGAGCGAGTTTTTCAAACCGGTAATATCACCCTCTGCCGCCTGCCTGCTCATGGACGGCAAAACCGCCTGCGCAACCGACGCGGTGAAAATACCCTGGGGGAATTCAAATAACCGTTGGGCGTAATAAAGATATGAAACGCTCCCCTGGGGCAGCAGGGAGGCCAGGATGGCGCTGACGGTTATATTCAGATAGTAGACACCGACACCGAAAACGGACGGCAGCATCAACAGGGCGATGGTGCGGACTTCAGGAGAGCTGAAGCTGAAATCAGGCTTCAGCGGATACCCTTTGCGCCAGAGAACCGGCAGCTGCATGATCAGCTGAATGCAACCGCCGATCAGGACTCCGACCGCCAGGGCGGTGATGGGGGCTTCAAAAAAACCCCGCAGACAGAGGGCAGCCAGAATCATCGATATATTCAGGAACACGGTCGATATGGCCGGTGTGAAGAAGTGACGCAGGGTATTGAGAATGCCCATGCAGAGGGCTACCAGACTGATGAAGAAGATGTAGGGAAACATCAGGCGGTTAAGCAGAACGGCCAGTTCAAATTTACCCGGTTCGGCCTTGAAACCGGGGAACATCAGGCCGACTATGACAGGAGAAAAAAGTATTCCGGCCAGAGTAATGAAAGCCATGACAATGGTAAGCAGGGTGAAGCAGGTATTGGCAAGCTCGCGGGCCTTCTCGTCCCCCCGCCGGGTGAGAGTTGATGAAAAGGTCGGGACAAAAGCGGCGGTCAGGGCTCCCTCTGCGAAAAAACGACGCAGCATGTTGGGAATCTGAAAAGCAGCAAAAAAAGCATCAGTCGCAAGACCGGCACCAAAAAGACGCGACACGACCATATCCCGAATCATGCCCATGATTCGGGACAGCATCGTGGCGCTGCCAAGAATTCCTGCAGCCCTGGCTATATTCCGTTTTTCTGACATGGCGCGGGATTTTCAGCCGATATGATCAACAAGGAATTGACGAATTTTGCCAATATCAGCATCCATGATCTCACATCTGGTCGGCTTTCCGTATAATTCCTTGACCGATTGAGGCGCCGGCAGCTGAAATCCGAGTGACAGCTCCACGGTTTCACTGAATTTAGCAGGGTGTGCGGTAGCAAGACAGACCCGTGCGGAAGCGGTCGGCAACAGGTCAAGAGCCGCTTTGACACCGACTGCCGTATGAGGGTCGAGGAGGTAGCCGGTTTCCGTATAAAAAGCCCGGATTTCCTGAAGCGTGGCATCCTGGTTAACCGAAGCGGAGCGGAAGTCCCTTCGAACCTGTGTCATTTCATCAGAACTGCATGAAATACGGCCCTGCTCTTTCAGTTCGGTGAACGCCTCCTTGACACGGGCAGGGTTATCGGCAAACAGATGAAACAGGTATCGTTCAAAATTGGACGCGATCTGGATATCCATGGAAGGTGAAACGGTCGCAACCACCTTTCCCGGGGAGTAATCGGATGCATTAATGAAGCGGGTCAGTATATTGTTTTCATTGGTGGCCAGCAGAAGCGTATCAACAGGCAGCCCCATTCTCTTTGCAACGTAGCCGGCAAAGATATCGCCAAAGTTCCCGGTAGGCACCGAAAAGTTAACCGGGGCGTCCGTTTCATCGGTGACCCGCAGCCAGGCGTAAAAATAATAAACAACCTGGGCCAGCACCCGGGCCCAATTGATTGAGTTGACCGCTCCGAGGGAATATTTTTCCTTGAATTCCAGATCCCCGAAGAGTTCCTTTACCATATCCTGACAATCGTCAAAGGTGCCGTGCACCGCAATATTATGAACGTTGGCGTCGGTGACGGAGGTCATCTGCAGCGCCTGTACCGCGGAGGTTTTGCCGTACGGATGCAGAATGAATATTGAAATGCCCTTTTTCCCGCGAACACCATGAATAGCGGCACTACCGGTATCACCCGAAGTAGCGCCGAGGATATTTAACGTTTGATTGCGTTCCGCCAGTATGTATTCAAACAGATTGCCCAGAAACTGCAGTGCAACATCCTTGAAGGCCAGCGTTACGCCGTGGAACAGCTCGAGAATATAGACGCCGTCATGTTTGACCACCGGCGTGACCTCGGGGTGTGCAAATGTGGCATAGGAGCGGTTGATCAGGCTCTTCAGGTCGCTGCCGGGAATGTCGCCGACGAATCGTGAAATGACTTCGTAGGCAAGATCCTGATAACTGAGAGCGCGCCAGGACTCAAGCTGCTCCTTGGTGACAGCTGGATAGGATTGCGGCAGGAGCAGGCCTCCGTCCGAGGCCAGCCCCATCATGACGGCATCTTTGAAAGAAATAGGGGTGATGCCGCCACGGGTACTGATATAACGCATGGTAAAAGCCTTTCACTCGTAAAATGTGTGGCGACTATAGCAGATAACGTTCAAATATGAAAGAGCCGTTACCCTCCCGAAACTGCCGGCAACACGCTTTCCCGGAGTTCCCCCGGCGCCACCAGAAAGAACATCCGGAACATGCAGTATTTATAGAACTCCTGAAACAACAGTTGAAAGCTGCCGCCATGATTCCACCATGATTCCTTCAGGTTCACCGAATCGACAGGATACGGGATTATGGTTATATCTTTGGGGAGAGAATTCCTGAACAGTATGGAGGCACGCTTGAGGTGATAGCGCGAGGTGATCAGAAGTATCGAGTGAACACCGCTGCGAACGATTACGTCACGTCCGTAAATTGAATTTTCAAGGGTATTGCGGGAGGATTTTTCGAGAATTACATTATAAGCAGGTGGATCCCC
>JBAQPK010000349.1:0-6230 GCA_049305715.1 Desulfuromonadaceae bacterium
GGGTAATACATCCTTTGTCGGCCTGCCGATGATTGAGGCCTATTTCGGCAAAGAGTTCCTCGGCATCGGAATCATTGCCGATCAGCTTGGCTCCTTCATGGTGCTCTCCACACTCGGTATTCTTGCCGCAACACTCTATTCATCGGGTGGTGTCTCACCACGCCAGATGGCCCGCAAGATTCTGTTCTTTCCCCCCTTTCAGGCATTGATTCTGGCACTCTTGCTGCGGCCGGTTGCTTTTCCGGAATGGAGTGTCCAGATACTGCAGAAGCTTGGCAGCACCCTGACTCCGCTGGCACTGGTTTCTGTCGGCTTCCAGCTTCATTTCGGCGATATCCGGCAGGAACTGCGGCTTCTGACAGCTGGGCTGGCATATAAACTTATCCTTGGTCCGGCGCTCATTTTCCTGCTGTACAGTTCAATTATCGGAGCCGCGGGAAGCGTGGTCCAGATAACGATATTTGAAGCGGCCATGGCCCCGATGATTACCGCCGGAATTATTGCCATCGACCATAACCTCCGGCCGCAACTGGTCGGTTTGCTGGTCGGCATCGGGATCCCGCTGTCGTTCATTACGCTGCATGTCTGGCATCTGTTTCTGACGAGGATGGTATGAAAAAAATCCTGCGATCCGGATATACAACCGGAGCCTGCGCAGCTGCGGCCGCAAAAGGCGCAGCCCTGATGCTGGTGAATCAGACCTTTGTTTCCGAGGTCAGCATTGACCTCCCGGCAGGAGTCAGCGCCACCTTTCAGCTGCATGGTCAGTTTTTTTCGGTGAACGAGGCGAGATGTTTCGTGGTCAAGGATGCCGGTGATGATCCGGATATAACCAACGGGGCAGAAGTGTGGGCAACGGTAACGGCACATCCGCCCCGTCCCGCTTGTATTGAAGGGGAAAGTAAAATCATCATCGCCGGGGGAACCGGCATCGGCAAAGTAACCAAGCCGGGTCTGGCGATTCCGCCGGGCGAATGGGCCATCAATCCGGTACCGCGCAGCATGATCGAGCAGGCTGTGGATGCTGTTCTGTCTGAATTCGACATTCATAATTCAGCATTCACAATTACCATTTCAATTCCCGACGGTGAAGAGCGCGCCAAAAAGACCCTCAACTCCCGTCTGGGAATCCTCGGCGGACTTTCCATCCTCGGAACGACCGGTATTGTACGCCCTATATCGGTCAAAGCCTGGACAGACACCATTGATGCCGCCCTCGATGTAGCCAGGGCCTGTGGCTGCCGGACGGCCGTCCTTTCCACCGGGCGGAGCAGCGAGATGGCAGCGCAAAAGCATCTCTTGCGTCTCCCTGAAGAGGCATACATCATGATGGGTGACCATGTCGCGTATGCTCTGCGAGCATGTGCCAAACGCGGCTTCATGAAACCGATCATCGCCTGCCAGTTTGCCAAACTGCTCAAGATTGCCTGCGGCTATGAAAACACCCATGCGGCGGCTTCAGAGCTGGATCTTGCCGTACTGCGGGAATGGGCGGAAACAGCACAGGTTTCGCAGGAAAGTCTGGCGGTAATTTCACATGCCAATACCGCCCGTGAAATTGCCGTTGCGACCGGCTTTGACAGGGATCTTATGGAGCTTGTGGCGTGCCGGGCCAGGCAGGCAGCTGCCGTGCATGCGCCCGGCATTCAGCTGCACCCGCTGCTCTGCGGATACGACGGCACGATTGTGCCATGCGGTGAGCGGGAGATCAGTTCTAATCAGGTTCAATAAAAAAGAGCCCCGCGATCCGGCGGAGCCCTTTTTATCCGGCTGAGGGTTGATATCGTCAACCCGCTATTTTTTCCCCGCCAACCTGCTTTCCCACCGCCAGGCATCCGTCACGATTGTTTCAAGATTATTAAAACGGGGCTGCCAGCCGGTCAATGATCTGATTTTATCGGCTTTTGCCACCAGCGAGGCGGGGTCTCCCGGCCGACGCTCCGCATCGATAACCGCCAGCTCCGCTCCGCTCACTTTTTTAACAACCTCCAGCACCTCACGGACACTGCTGCCGCGGCCATAGCCGACATTCATCGCGGTTGATTCGCCCCCTTTTTCAAGATATCCCAGAGCATGGAGGTGGGCGGAGGCAAGATCTTCGATGTGGATATAATCGCGAATTCCGGTGCCGTCGGGAGTCGGATAATCGGTGCCGTAGACAGTAACACTCTCCCTCATCCCGAGTGCCGCCTGACAGGCCACCTTGATCAGATGAGTGGCTTCCGGGGTACGCTGCCCCATGCGGGCCTGCGGGTCAGCCCCGGCAACATTGAAATAGCGCAGGGCAACGTATTGCATATGATGGGCCGCCGCGACATCGCGCAGCATCCATTCACTCATCAGCTTGGAGGTGCCGTAGGGGTTGATCGGGGCCTGAACGCTCTCTTCGGACGCCACGCCGCCGTCGGGAATGCCGTAAACGGCGGCGGTGCTGGAAAAGATGAACCGCCTGACACCGTATTTCACACATGTTTCCAAAAGCCCCAGCGTATTGCGGGTATTGTTGCCATAGTATTTTAGAGGCTTTGAAACCGATTCCGGGGCGATGATAGCGGCAGCGAAATGCAGGACGGTAGTGAAACGATGACGTTGAAAGAGTTCTTCCAACCCCTCGCGGTCGGCCAGGTCACCCTCGACCAGCTCTTCACCCTGCGTCAGGGCATCACGAAACCCGGTGGAAAGATTGTCATAGACCACAACCGTACGGCCTGACTCCGAGAGTTGACGCACAACATGGCTGCCGATATAGCCGCAGCCGCCGGTGACTAATATTGTTTCTGACATGTGAGGTCCTTTTTCAGTACGCCAGAATCAGTTCCGACGTTTTTTAGTAGAAAACGTTTTCTTTAACGAATGTATCCTCTTATCAGGGGCACGAAATATAGCTCCGGATGTTCTTCAGCGCACGCTGAAGATGTTCGGTGCTGTGGGCTTCCATCGTCCAGAGGGCAGCCGGGGCGTACCGGGTCAGGAGCGGAAAAAACTGTTTAAAATCAATGTCACCCTCACCCACCGGCAGGTGTTCGTCGCAGCGGCCATGATTGTCATGGATATGGCTCTCGACAACGTACGAACCGAGCTCGCTGAACCACTCCTCCAGAGTTACCGTCGTAAACAGATTCCAGTGCCCTATATCGAAACAGTGACGGAAGGAAGGATCGTCGATTGCGTCCAGCAGCGCCCTGATCGTGGAGGGTTCCTTCTCGAAGATGTTTTCAACCGCCAGAACCGTTCCAAGCTCACGGGCCCGGAGGACGAATTCCCGCCAGAAATCGATACTGTTTTTCAGCCATGCCAAACGGTTGTCTCCGTAATGGAGATCGTCATAGCCCGGGTGGACGACGATTACCCGCGGGCGGAGCAGTTCGGCGGCCTGCATGACCTGCTGGATACGATGGCGGGTCGCGGCACGGATGCTTGGATCGACCGCGCCCGGATTGAGGTCGAGGAAAGGGGCGTGGATTGTCGTGCTCAAACCGGCGGCATGCAGCGCACCCGCCAGTGAGGACAGTTCCTCCCAGACCAGACCATCAAGCGCCTCGGCAGAAAAAAACACCTCCGGGTTGATGCTGTTGGCAATTGCGTATTCCAGATGTTCTGTCAATCGTCCGTACGGGACATGGGCGTGAATCTTATTTTTCATGGTGTTCTTTCCTGTGCTGTTTAATAATTTCATCGGAAGCCGGCCGGGCAACCAGGTCCTCGAGCTTGTGAATTGATGTCGGATCCCCCAGCACGATCAGTGTGTCGTGTTCCTCAATCCTGGTCTGGGAATGCGGATTGAAAACCATTTTTCCGTGACTCTTTTTTATGCCGACGATAATGACGCCGATTTCCTTACGGAATCCGGAACTGACGAGAGTTTCCCCGACAAAGGCCGAGTGGGTCGGAATTTTGATCTCCTCCATCTGCAGCTCCAGATGCTCATGACCGGTGGCGATTTCGATAAAATCAACCACGTTTGGTCGCAATATCGATTGCGCCATGCGGTTGCCGCCGATTGTATACGGCGACACCACCTTGTTGGCGCCGGCCCTTTTAAGCTTGATATCCGAGCCTTCTTCGCCGGAGCGGGCCATGATGTAAAGATCCGGATTGAGGCCGCGAGCGGTCAGGGTGATGTATACGTTTTCAGTATCGGTTGTAACCACCGAAATCAGCCCTTTAGCCCTGTTGATTCCGGCCTTGAGGAGAGTTTCATCGAGAGTGGCATCCCCTTTCATGTACAGGTAGCCGTCTTCTTGAAGTCTTTCAGCGGCCTCCATGCTTTTTTCTATAATTACAAACTGCAGCCCGCTTGCCTTGAACTCTTTGCAAATCAGCGAGCCAATCCGGCCAAAACCGCAAATAATATAGTGACCAGTAAGCGCGTCTATCTGTTTTTCCACCTTTTTCCTCCCCATGATCCGCTGAATCTGCCCCTCGAACATGATCTGGGCCAGACTTCCGACGATATAGCCCAACACGCTGACGCCAACAATGATCAATCCCATTGTGAACAGTTTGCCGCCGTCGGAAAGGTCGTGGACCTCCTTGAAGCCAACTGTTCCCAGGGTAATAACCGTCATATAGGCGGCATCGAGCAGACTCCACCCTTCGATGGACATGTAGCCTGCCGTCCCCCCCGATATAAGCATCAGAAGGACAAAAAACGAGATTTTGAGGTGTCTTACCGGATCCATAATTGCAGCAGATTACCTGCAAGAGCCCAAAAAGACAAGGTGCTTTCTTTGTCCTGAACACGTATTATCGGAGATAATCGATAGGTGATGCCGCCCCGAGTAAGACCGGAACCCGTGTGTTATAATTGACAAATTTTGCATACTGTATACAATGTGCAAAAATTTCTCCAGGGAGTTCTGCCCAATCATGAAAAAGCCGATGGAAAAACATCTTACACTGCGTGAAAAAATACTCGAAAACATCAGGGATGCTATCGTTTCCGGGAATCTCAAGGCGGGCAGCCGGGTTTCGGAGCCCGAACTGGCCGAGCGTTACGGAATAAGCCGCACTCCGATCCGTGAAGCCTTCCGCCAGCTGGAGTCAGAAGGGTATTTGACGGTGATTCCCCGCCGCGGCGCCATTGTCAGTGAACTCAGCCCGAAGGATGTAGAGGAATTCTACGCCATCAAAAGTATCATGGAAGGGTATGCGGCCAGGCGCGCCTGTGAAAATCTGAGCGAAAAAGATCTGGTTCGCCTTCAGACGATCAACAACAAGCTTGCAGAGCTGGCCAAAACCGGTGACATCAAACATTTCTTCAAGATTCACAGTGACTTTCACGAACTCTTCATCAAGGCTGCTGATAACGAAAAGCTGCATGAATTGATCGCTGGCCTGGTGACCAAATTCCAGCGCCTCCGTTTTACATCGCTAAGTCTCCCGGGACGGATGGAGGTTTCGGTGCAGGAGCATGAAAAGATTATCGACGCATTCCGGAAAAAAGACGCTGATCTGGCTGAAACACTTGTCCGCAAGAACGCCGAATATGGCGGCAGCGTACTGATGAACGGTCACGGCTCCTGTTAAATACGACTGAACCCAGTTTTTTTGTATACAGCGTTTGCATCCCTGCAAGAAGCTGATATACTGCTCGCGGAGAATTAGTTAATGATCGGATTCAAATCAGTTGCTCTGATACCGGCCGCCGGCATGGGTAAGCGTATGGGCGCTTCAGTCAATAAACAATACCTGCAGTTGGGCGGTTTGCCTATTGTCGCCCGCACCATTTCAGTTTTTGAACAGTCCCCCCTGATTGATGCCATCTATCTGGTTATTCCTGTCGAGGAGATACCGTACTGTCGGAAACATGTTGTCGAAGCGTGCGGATTCAGAAAAATTGCAGCAATCGTACCGGGAGGCAAGGAGCGCCAGAATTCTGTCATGAATGGATTGAAGGCGATGCGTGAGTATGTCTCCGATGACGATATCGTTCTGATTCACGACGGGGTCAGACCGCTGATAACTGAAGATATGCTACAAAAATCATTATCAACGGCCAGACTCCATGATGGCGCACTGGTCGCCGTACCGGTCAAGGACACCATCAAAACGGTGCTTGAAGGTGTTGTCACCGGCACCCCCTCCCGTGAATCCCTGTGGCAGGCTCAAACGCCGCAATCTTTCCGTTTCGGAAAAATTTTCAGCGCCCATCTGGCTGCCGAATCGGACGGTTTCTCCGGGACTGATGACGCATCCCTGATTGAGCGCACCGGAGGAGAAGTGCATAT
>JBAQPK010000350.1:0-11548 GCA_049305715.1 Desulfuromonadaceae bacterium
GTCGAAGACGCAATATTGATGGAAAAAACACTCAAGGAGAACCTGTAATGCAGTTTACCTCACTTATCCTTTCCAACGTGGAGGTCTCCCCCGGATATTGGCGGATGCGGATGACCGCTCCACCCGAATGCGGCTCGGCACGCTCCGGCCAGTTCGTGATGGTGCGGGTTAACGGCGCAATCGATCCGCTGCTGCGCCGCCCGTTCGGTATTTTTGATGTCGGCACCTACATCCCTGCCCAGAGCGGCGCACAGTCGCAGCCGTACCTGGAAATGCTGTACCGGGTGGTGGGGAAGGGTACCGCCATGCTGTCAACGCTGCACGGTTCCGACCTCCTTGATGTCCTGGGTCCCCTCGGCAAAGGGTTTGATCTGGGGTCTCCGGAAGAAGAAAAGCTGATCGTCGGCGGCGGGGTGGGGTTGGCTCCGCTTTATCTGCTTGCCAAGGAACTGGTCAAGGGATCGAAGGTCAGGCTTTTTGCCGGCGGGCGGACCAGGGATGACATTCTCTGCATCACCGAGTTCGAGCGGCTGGGGGTCGAATGTTATACCGCCACCGAGGATGGATCGCTGGGAGAATGCGGGCTGGTGACGGAGGCGCTGCGGCGGCGACTGGACCAGCTGCAGGGGAAGGCGACCATATTTGCCTGCGGTCCGCACGGCATGCTGAACGCCGTTGCCCGGATAGCGGCGGAGCGGGATATCCCCTGCCAGGTTTCGCTGGAAGGGTACATGGCGTGCGGCGTCGGCGCCTGTCTCGGCTGCGTTGCCCCGGGGCACTCCCATTCACCGGAAACTCCCGACTTCCGCTGTGTCTGTACCGAAGGGCCGGTGTTCGAGTCTGGCGAACTCAAGTGGGAGGAGTAACCATGAAATCTGCCATAAAACCCGACATGACCGTTAATCTGGCCGGAATGAAGCTCCGCAACCCGGTAATGACCGCCTCCGGCACCTTCGGCTACGGCGAGGAGTTTGCCGAATACGTCGATCTGGAATCGATCGGCGCCTTCGTGACCAAAGGGCTTTCTCTCAAGCCGCGCGCCGGCAATCCGACGCCGCGCATCGTCGAAACACCGGGCGGAATGCTGAACGCGATCGGCCTGCAGAACGTCGGCATCGATGCCTTCATCGCCAAAAAAGTTCCGTACCTTCGCACCGTGGGCACCCCGGCCATCGCCAACTTCTTCGGCAATACCGTCGATGAATACGCCGAATTGGCCCGCCGACTGGATGAAATCCCCGAGGTGGCCGCTCTGGAAGTTAATATATCCTGCCCGAATGTCAAACAGGGGGGGATCGTGTTCGGCACCGACCCGGCGTGTGCCTTCGATGTTGTGTCGGCCTGCCGCGCAGTGACGATAAAGCCGCTGATAGTCAAACTCTCCCCCAACGTGACCGATGTAGTCGTCATGGCCAAGTCATGTGAAGATGCCGGCGCCGATGCGTTGTCACTGATCAACACCCTGACCGGTATGGCCATAGATCTGAACAGGCGCCGGCCGGTGCTGGCCAATATCACCGGCGGTTTTTCCGGGCCGGCCATCAAGCCGGTTGCCCTGCGCATGGTCTGGCAGGTTGCACAGGCGGTAAAACTGCCGATTATCGGCATCGGCGGCATCATGAATGCGGTCGATGCGCTCGAATTCATGCTGGCCGGGGCGACCGCGGTCCAGGTTGGCACCGCCAGCTTTATCAACCCGGGTGCGGCCCAGAGGATAGCCGAGGATATGGAGGCGTGGCTGATAGCCAACGGAGTAGCCGACATCAAGAGTCTGATCGGCGCGCTGGAAACCTGAGGGGATGCCGGAAATCTGGTTGGCATTCTCGGCCGGCCTTGCCGG
Organism: Desulfuromonadaceae bacterium; assembly: GCA_049305715.1. GTDB lineage: Bacteria > Desulfobacterota > Desulfuromonadia > Geobacterales > Pseudopelobacteraceae > JACRCG01. The sequence goes on from JBAQPK010000350.1 coordinate 1,841, forward strand.
CAGCGGCCATTGCCTCGGCATGTGCGGCGGCATCGTGACCGCTCTGGCTTTGTCGCGTCGTGATTCAAATGCGGCGGGTCGTTTTGTTTTCAATCTTTTCTATCATGCCGGGCGGATATGCACCTACACCCTGCTTGGACTTCTGGTTGGACTGGCAGCCCGGGCGGGAATGGTCGATGCATTGAAGCCGTATGCCACGTGGCTGTTTCTGGCAGCCAACCTTTTTGTCGCGGCAATCGGATTGTTTACCCTGCTTGGAGTACGTTCTCTCGGGATTTCGGCGCTTGATGGTTCCGTGTGGGGCTTTCTGAGCGGTCAGCTCTTGCGGCTGAGGGGGAGCAACTCTGTCCTTGCCGCACTTCCGACCGGCCTCCTGATGGGGCTGTTGCCGTGCGGTTTGGTGTACGGGGTGCTGATAGCCGCCGCTACCTCCGGCTCCGCACTGAAGGGGGGAGGCATGATGCTGGCATTTGGCTGCGGCACGCTCCCGGCGCTGCTGGCATACGGGCAGGTCGCTTCCGCGCTGTCCGCTCTGGGGCGTGGTGTTTTCCAGCGCTGCATGGGTGGATTCGTTGCCCTGCTCGGGACAGTGGGAGCGTGGAAGGCGCTGGTATCATTGGGCTACATGTAGTATGGATAACGGGCGGATTTTAAGAAACCGGACGGTATGCATCAGGAACCAAATTTTTCCCCCAAGGCACTGACATGAAAGAATCCCAGCAATCACTCGGTCTGCACACACTGGAAGACATCAGCTCGATCATCCTGCATTCACATGATCTGCAGGATACTCTCGACAATATCGTTACCCTGGTGGCCAAACGGATGGGGAGCGATGTCTGTTCGATCTATCTGCTGGAAAAAGACGGCGAGACACTGACCCTGAAGGCCACGAAAGGTCTTTCCAAGGCCTCCGTCAACCGCGTTGCCATGAAGGTTCATGAAGGTCTGACCGGTCTTGCCGTTGAAACCCGCGCGATGGTCATGACCGATAACGCGCCGTCCCATCCCCGCTACAAATATTTCAAGGAGGCCAAAGAGGAGCGTTTTCTCTCGTTCCTGGGGCTGCCGCTGTTCGAACACAAGGCGCCGATCGGCGTCATCGTTGTACAGACCCGCGAAACCCGCGGTTTCAGTGATGATGAAATCAGTATTCTGCGCACCATCACCTTTCAGATCGGCAGCATCATCCATACCGCCCGGCTGCTCGATTCGATTCAGCACAAGGAGCGGGAGAGGGCCTGGTTCGAGAAGGAGCTGGCCAAGGCCAGGAATGGATCGGAAAGTGGAGCGCCTTCTTCCGGGGCGGTGGGCGCTAAACGCTCCCCCGCTTCCCGGACGCTGGGGGGGACGGCCGTGTCTCCCGGCTTCAGCCGCGGAAAAATTTACATCCTCGATCGTTTCAGCGACAAGGTCATCAAGCTGGCGAAGGTCGGCACTGTTGCCGAGGAAGGGAGTAAATTCTCCCAGGCCCTTGAAAAGGCCAAGATCCAGACCATTTATATGGAAAAGAGAGTCAGCGAGACCCTCTCTGCCGATGATGCCGCAATCTTCCATACCCATCTGATGATACTCGAAGACCGCAGTTTTTCCGCCAAGGTCGCCGACCTGGTAGAACGGGGGATGGGCGCTACCCGTGCCGTCCATGATGTTGTCCAGCATTATATCCAGGCCTTTTCCGCCATGGAGGACCCGTATCTGCGGGAGCGATCCGCAGATATGGAAGACATCGGGCGACGCATCATCGACGCGATTGAAGGGAATGATTCCAGCGAGGTGACATTCAAGGAAAAACGGGTGCTCGTGGCGGACGAAATTTTCCCCTCCACCCTTGCGATGCTTGATCCGGACAAGATACTCGGCATTGTTACCGAAAAGGGGAACGCCTACTCTCACGCCGCCATCATGGCAAAGTCGCTCGGCATCCCGGCCGTTCTCGGTGTTCAGGGAGTAATGACCGCCGCCAACGTCAAAGATGAAATTATCGTTGACGGTACCTCGGGGCATGTGTATCTCAACCCGGATGCCGCGGTCAAAAAAGAGTACGTGCGCCTCGAACATGAGTATGCGGGGCGGATGAAGGAGATGGAAGGGCTTCGTGACTTGCCGGCGGTGACGACCGACGGCGTTGCGATCACGCTGAGCGCCAACATCGGATTGATATCGGATGTCCGTGTCGCCAATCTGCACGGCGCCGAAGGGGTCGGGCTCTACCGTACCGAGTTCCCCTACATGGCGCGATCCGCTTTTCCCACCCGTGAAGAGCAGGCCGGGATCTATCGCAAAATTCTGGAAGGCTTCCCCGGACGGACCGTCAACATCCGCACCTTGGATATCGGCGGCGACAAGGCGCTTTCCTACTTTTCCTGCCCACCGGAGGACAACCCTTTCCTCGGGTGGCGCTCGATTCGCGTCTCGCTGGAACGTCAGGATATCTTCAAGGAACAGCTGGCCGGAATTTTGCTCGCGGCGCACGCCGGCAGTCCGACGATCATGTTTCCGCTGGTCAGCAGCCTGGATGAAATCCGTCAGATCAGGGAAATTCTGACCGTGGTCAGGAATGAACTGCTGCGCGGAGGGCACGATGTCCCCGGCTATATCCCGCTCGGGATCATGATTGAGGTGCCGGCAGCGGTGCAGATTATCAACTATCTGGTTCAGGAGGTGGATTATGTCAGCATCGGCACCAACGACCTGATCCAGTACACCCTTGCCGCCGATCGCAACAATGCCAGTGTCAGGCAGTATTATGATCCGTACCATCCGGCTATTCTGCATTCCATCAAGCGGGTTGCCGATGCCGCCAACAAAGCGGGCAAAAAAGTGTCACTCTGCGGTGAAATGGCTGCCGATCCGCTCTGCGCGCTGCTTCTGGCCGGCATGGGCATTCGGGAATTCAGTCTTTCGGCTCCCAGCATACCGATTGTGAAGCGGGCGGTCCGCAACAACAGTTTCGAAGCGTGCCGAAAACTGGCGCGGACGGCGCTGGCTTGCCGCACCAGTGCCGACATGCGCCGCTGTCTGGCAACCGCACGGAAAAAGCTGATCTTGTAATCAATGTTGAATGTTAGATTTTGAATGTTGAATTGTGGATTATCCTGAATTTGAGGAGATACTGTTGTGTACGATGGCCGCCCTACATACGCCGAGATTGATCTTTCCGCGCTTAAACATAACTATGGGCTGATCCGCTCGTCGATTCCGCGGCAGACCGGGATTCTGGCGGTCGTAAAAGCGGATGCCTACGGGCACGGATTCATGGATATCAGCCGGGAGTTGGAAAACCTGGGGGTTAACGCATTCGGCGTCGCGTTTTTGGCCGAAGGGATCCAGCTCCGCAAAAGCGGCAGCGATAAGCCGATCCTCCTGCTGGGCGGCGTGTATCCCGGTCAGGAGCGGAAATGTATCGGCTATAATCTCTCTACTGCCGTGTTTACCCTTGAACAGGCTCAGGCGCTGAACCTTGCAGCCGGCAAGCTCTTCCGCAAGGCTCAGATCCATCTCAAGATCGACACCGGTATGGGGCGGCTGGGGATTCCCTATGGCGACGTCCCCCGGTTCCTTGCCGAGCTGAAGACATTGCCGAATATCGCTCTCGAAGGGGTGATCTCGCATTTTGCCAGTGCCGATGAGCTCGATGAATCCGGCCGGAGTTTCACCCGGCTCCAGATGGAGCGCTTTGCCTGGGCGTTGGCCGAGATCCGCGCGGCCGGCTTCTCTCCCCGCTATATCCATATTGCCAACAGTGCCGCAGCGCTGCAGCTGGATATCCCCGACTGCAACCTTGTCAGGCCCGGAATCACGATGTACGGCGCTCTGCCGTCATCCGATTTCCAAGGTAAGCTTGATCTCGTGCCGGTGATGCGCCTTAAAAGCCGTATCGCGATGCTCAAATGGGTGGAGCCGGGAACCACGATCAGCTACGCCCGCCGCTTTACCACAGGTCAGCGCACGCTGATCGCCAGCGTTCCGGTCGGGTATGCCGACGGCTACCCCCGCGCGCTCACCAACCGGGGCGAAGTCCTGGTTCGCGGCCAGCGGGCCACGGTAGCTGGTACCGTCTGCATGGACTGGATCATGCTCGATGTGACCGGCATCGAGGGCGTCGCCGTCGGAGACACCGTCACCCTGATGGGGAATGACGAAAGCGGACACTGCATTCATGCCGAAGAGCTGGCGGCATGGGCCGACACTATCCCCTATGCGATTTTCTGCGGCATCAGCAAACGGGTGCCGAGGGTGTACCTCACGTGACCTCGCAATAATCAGGAAAACCATGTACGCACTTGCCATTGATCTTGGAACCACCACCCTGGCCGCATCGCTGATTGACTGCAGCAGTGGCGAGCGCCGTGCCATCTCCGGTGCCCTGAACCCGCAGCGCCGCTACGGAGCCGACGTGATTACGCGTCTGGATGCGGCCGTCAACTCCGCGCCGCTCCGGCAGGAGATGACGGCGCTGATTCGAACCGGGCTGAGGCGTCTGGGAGGGGAACTCTGCTCAACAGCCGGCATCGCCTGGAATGATGTACGCAAGGTGGCGGTCGCCGGCAACCCGGTTATGCAGCATATTCTGATGGGGCTGGAGCTTACGTCATTGGCTTTCCCTCCCTATCGGCCGCTCTATACAACAGGTACGGAGCTGAAAGCCGCCGATCTTGCGTGGGACGGCAACGCCGACGTGTACCTTTTTCCGATGCCGGGGGGCTTTGTCGGCGGCGATACGGTGGCATTTATCCACGGAGCGGAACCGGGTGAGGCCACGCTCTGCCTTGACATGGGCACCAACGGGGAAATCGCGCTGATTGCGGGGGATACTGTCTGGGCGACGTCCGCCGCGGCAGGTCCCGCCTTCGAGGGGGGGAACCTTTCCTGCGGTATGGCCGCCCTGCCGGGGGCCATCAGCTCGGTACGGATCGAAGGAGAGCGGCTCAGGCTGCAGGTTATCGGCAACGGTCGCCCTTGTGGCATCTGCGGATCGGCGGCAATCGAGGCGGTCACCGAGCTGCTGCGCTGCAATATCCTGGAATCCGGCGGCAGGCTGCGGGGGGCGGAGGAGATGGAATCCAACCTGGCTGTGCGGTTGATCCAATATCAGGGGGCGGTCGCGTTTGTCCTGTATCGGGATGCTGAGAACCTGATTGTGCTGACCCAGGATGATATCCGGCAGCTGCAGCTCGCCAAAGCCGCCCTGCGAGCCGGAATCGATGTTCTTGCGGAGCGTTCCCGTATACAGTGCCACGCCTTTAAACAGGTGATTCTGACCGGTTCTTTTGGTGCGGTTTTGCGGGCCGAATGGCTGAAAACGGTTGGAATTTTTGATGAAAGCATGGTACAAACGACCCGTTTTACGCCTGAAGGGGCTCTGACGGGGGTGGAAAAAGCGCTTGCGGGTACGGATGGTTTCGGTGAGGTTGAAGCTTTGGCTCGCCGTTTTCGGGTTGTGCCGCTTTCCGGAACTCCCCTTTTCGAAACGCTCTTCATGAAACATATCGATTTTCCACATACATAACATCAAAACGCAGATAATCCACTTTAATCGCAAGGAGTACGGGCATGGCAAAGATTACCAGGGCGCTGATCAGTGTCTCTGACAAGAACGGTATTATCGAGTTTTCACAGCAGCTGGCAGGCTACGGGGTGGAGCTGCTCTCCACCGGCGGCACCGCCAAACTGCTGCGGGAGGCCGGGTTGACGGTCAAGGATGTTTCGGAGTTTACCGGTTTTCCGGAAATGCTGGATGGACGGGTAAAAACCCTGCACCCCAAGGTGCATGGCGGTCTGCTCGGAATGCGCTCGAACCCGGAGCACGTTGCCAAGATGAAGGAACATGGGATCGAGAATATCGACATGGTGGTCGTCAATCTGTACCCCTTCGAATCTACAACTGCCAAGGAGGGGTGTCTCCTGGAAGATGCGATTGAAAATATCGATATCGGCGGGCCGACCATGCTCCGTTCGGCAGCCAAGAACTATCCGGATGTTACCGTGCTGGTTGACAGCGCCGACTATGCCCGGGTCCTTGATGAGATGAAGAATTCCGCCGGTGCGGTTTCGGCGGCCACCAACTTCGACCTGGCGGTCAAGGTGTTTCAGCACACCGCCGCGTACGACGGGGCGATATCCAACTATCTGGGATCACGACTGACGGGGGAAGTTCAGGAATATCCCCCCACGTTTACCCTGCAGGTCAAAAAGGCTCAGGATCTTCGCTATGGAGAGAATCCTCATCAGACGGCCGCTTTTTATGTCGAGAGCCGCATCACCGAGCCGTGCGTCTCCAATGCCGTGCAGCTCCAGGGCAAAGAGCTCTCTTTCAACAACATCATCGACCTTGACGCCGCCATTGAAACCGTCAAGGAGTTTGAGCAGAGTGCCGCCGTCATCATCAAGCACACCAACCCATGCGGAGTCGCCCTGGCCGATTCGCCGCTGACCGCCTACCTCAAGGCCCGGGAATGTGATCCGCTTTCAGCCTTCGGCGGCATCGTCGGTTTCAACCGGACTGTGGATGGCGCAACCGCCAAGGAGCTGACCTCTACCTTTCTGGAGGCGGTCATCGCCCCGGGTTACAGTGAAGAGGCCCTGGCCATATTCACCGCGAAGAAGAATGTGCGGGTCATGCAGGTGCCGCTCCTTGACAGGTACGTTGCCGGAGGATTCGATCTGAAACGTGTAACCGGCGGCATGCTGCTGCAGGGGCGTGACCTGGGGATGATCAATGCCCGTGAATGCCGGGTCGTGACCGAACGGACGCCGACCGCCTCGGAATACGAGGCGCTCGACTTTGCCTGGCGCGTCTGCAAGCATGTCAAATCGAATGCCATTGTATTCAGCAACCGCGACCAGACGGTCGGCATCGGTGCCGGACAGATGTCCCGCGTGGATTCATCGAAGATTGCCGTGCAGAAGGCGCTGCTTCCGACCCGGGGAACCGTGCTCGCTTCGGATGCTTTCTTCCCGTTCCGCGATGGAGTCGATGCCGCCGCCGAGGCGGGCGTAACCGCCATCATCCAGACCGGCGGCAGCGTTCGCGATGAAGAGGTCATCAAAGCCGCCAACGAGCACGGGATAGCGATGGTCTTCACCACCATGCGGCATTTCCGCCATTAGGCAAAGCCATATGTGAGCGCTAACGGCGTTGGTTCGTCAAAAGCTTCCTCGACATAGCGTGAAGCTATGCCTGCGTCGCTTTTGCCGTACCACCTTGTTATCATCTCAAATCTGCCTTTCCTGGACGATACCAAGTTGAAATTAGTTACTTAATTACCTTCATGAGGTGTTGATATGAAAATACTCGTAATCGGCGGCGGTGGCCGCGAACATGCCCTGGTCTGGAAAATTGCCCAGTCACCGCTTGTCACGAAGCTTTATTGCGCCCCGGGTAATCCGGGGACGGCGGCATTGGCGGAAAATCTTCCGATTGCCGTCGATCAGCTGGACAAACTGCTGGCGTTTGCCTACGAGAACAGGATCGACCTGACGGTAGTCGGCCCGGAACAGCCGCTGTCACTGGGGATCGTCGATCTGTTCGAGTCGCACGGTCTCAAGGTGTTCGGCCCCTCACAAAAGGCCGCGTTTATCGAGGGGAGCAAGGCGTTTTCAAAGGACCTGATGCAGAAGTACAACGTGCCGACCGCCGCCTACGGGGTGTTTACCGATCAGGGCGAGGCGGAGGCATTCATCAACCGCACCGGGGCGCCGATCGTCGTAAAAGCGGACGGCCTGGCAGCCGGCAAGGGCGTCATCATCGCCCAGACATGCGGGGAGGCGATTGCTGCCGTCAGCGACATGCTCAGCGGCAATGCCTTCGGCAGCGCCGGTTCGCGGGTCGTCATCGAGGAATTTCTGACCGGCGAAGAGGCTTCGTTCCTGGTCATCACCGACGGGAAAAATGTCATTCCGCTCGCCAGCGCCCAGGATCATAAGGCGGTTTTTGACGGTGATCTGGGTCCCAACACCGGCGGGATGGGCGCCTATTCACCCGCCCCTGTGGTAACGCCGGCCATTCATGAAAAAGCCATGCAGCAGGTGATCCGTCCGACCGTGGACGGCATGGCCGCCGAAGGACGCCCGTATCGCGGGGTATTGTATGCCGGTTTGATGGTAAAGGACGGCGAGGTAAAGACCCTGGAGTTCAACGCCCGTTTTGGTGATCCGGAGTGTCAACCGCTGCTGATGCGTATGAAATCGGATATCGTACCGGTGCTGCTTGCCGTTGCCGAAGGTGATCTTGGGGCAGCCGCCATCGAGTGGCATGACAAGGCGGCAGTCTGCGTTGTCATGGCATCGGAAGGGTATCCGGGCGACTACCGGAAGGGAGATGAAATTTCCGGTTTGGATCAGGCGGCGGAGATTGAGGGTCTGTACGTTTTTCATGCCGGCACGGCAGACAAGGGTGGTGCCTGTGTCACAAACGGCGGCAGGGTGCTCGGTGTCACGGCGCTCGGAACAACCGTCAAGGATGCTATCACCGCCGCGTATCAAGGGGTGTCGCGCATTACCTGGCCAGGTGTCCAGTATCGCAGTGATATCGGCAAAAAAGCGCTTGAACGGAAATGAAATTGCTCAAGAACCAAGGGGAGAAACAATGAAAGCTGCGCCAAAGGTACTTTTAATGATGGGAAGCGATACCGATCTTCCGACAATGCAGGAAGCGGCCGATATCCTCGGTATCTTCGATGTTCCGTATGAAATGCGGATTTCATCGGCGCACCGCTCGCCGGTGCGCACAATGGCCCTTGCATCGGAAGCGGCAGCACGAGGTGTTAAAATCATCATTGCCGGCGCCGGAATGGCGGCGCATCTGGCCGGAGTTGTTGCGTCAAAAACCATTTTGCCCGTTATCGGTGTGCCGATGCCGGGAGGAGCTCTGAATGGTCTGGATGCGTTGTATGCAACGGTACAGATGCCGGGTGGAATTCCGGTCGCAACAATGGCGATCGGCAAGGCGGGGGCAAAAAACGCCGGTCTGTTTGCTGTGCAGATCCTGGCGCTTTCTGATCAGCATCTTGCTTCGCTGCTGCTGCGATATCGCGCGGAGATGGACAAAGATCTGGAGCAGAAGGACGCCGACCTTCAGCTTCGCTAGAAAAGGTATGGTGCTGTCGTTATAATCACTGCAGTGCGATAAATTATGGTTGACTTTATCGCACTGCGTATGGTAAATAATCGGACGCTTTTGATGACGGCATCAGATCCTGATTCGATACATCTCAACGGGTTAGAAGTGTTACGTTAGTACTCCACAATTCATCAACATGCTGTTTTGTGGTTATATTCCCCATTAGCTCAGTTGGTAGAGCAGGTGACTGTTAATCACCTTGTCCGTGGTTCGAGTCCGCGATGGGGAGCCAATTTAAACCAAGCTGGGGCACTTTCTGAAACATCGGGAAGCTCAGCTTGGTTTTTGTTTTTGGGAAGAAATGCCACGCTATAATACAATATATTTGACTTGAATACAAAAAAGCCTCAGCAGATTTGCTGGGGCTTTTTTTTTGATATTTTTTGGGATCACAACAATCCAGTCGAATGGGTAATTTTGATTTATTCCTTCAGGCCGGCCAAATTCAAAGTTTTTGTATCCGGAAACGGAGGGTCGAAGGGTTGATGCCGAGAATTAGCGCGGCTCCCTTCGGCCCACTCAATTTTCATTTCTTTGTATTCCCAGTTTCGCCATCCGATAGCGAAGCGTCGAATAGTGGATGC
>JBAQPK010000351.1:0-7932 GCA_049305715.1 Desulfuromonadaceae bacterium
GGAAACAGGGCTGCTTCCCTGCCGTTATCCAGAAGCCTACCGTCGGCCAGCAGGTGGCGCCCGTCGGGCGACACGGCCAGGACGCGGCCGGAAAACGGCGCGGCCGGCTTTTCGGTGCCGCTCCAGGGAGCGATCCGTCGGATCTGGCCGGAACCGCTGGCTATGAACAGTTCTTCACCGTCGGCGGAAAAGCGGGCAGCCCCATCACCGAATCCGGTTTTGGCAATTTCCCGTTCGGCGCCGCTGGAGAGGTTTCGGACCATGACCTTCATGTATGCGTCAAAGGCGGGAGGGTCCTGGATCCGGCCGTAGACCAGCTCGTCTCCCAGAGGGGAAATTGCGGGAGAGATGGCGCGTATCAGCATTCCCGCCGCCAGTTTGCGCACCGTATAAGGCTTGAGGGTGGTCTCGTGGAGCAGGGTCCGTTCCGGAACGCCGGCCAGCTTCCAGCGGAGCAGCACTTCACGGCAGGTTGTGCCAAATTTGAATGGCTCCAGTTCCATCGTCACGGCAAGAAGGACATCCGAATCAGTCCAGAAAAGTGCACCAACCCGGCCGACAGGGGTGGTTTCGGCCGCGAAAACGCCATCAACTCCAAAAATGGCAATCCGGCTCCCCGTACCGCGCCCAAAGGCAACGGCAAGCTTCCCGCCGTCCGGCGACCAGGCCAGCGCCAGGGGACGCTCCGCGGAAAGGGAGCGTGACTCTCCGGACGGGAGCGGCATGACTCTGACTCCCCCGGAGGAGAAGGCCACCTGACTGCCGCCGGGAGCAGCGGCAAAGATCGACTCGGCGTCGAGCCGCGTCACGACCGTTGAGGTCATCCCGGCGGCATCCGGCCCGGCAATCTGCAGCTGCGCGCAGCCAGACAGCAGGATTGCCAGACAGACCGGCAGCAGAACTGTCCGGCAAAAAAGGGCAGCGGCACCCTTCCCCCACGTAGCGGGTACAAAAAACTGCCTGGCCAATCGCTCCATCGGTATCACTCCTTTATCACGCCCGGACCGTTTCCCGGTGCTTTGACTTTTTGTTTTCCTCGTTTGTACCGGGTTGTGACCCTCTCCATGGAATCAGGATGTGCCGGAGACAGCTCCAATCAGCCACTCAACCGCGCCGGCAATCTCATCATGGGCCGCAAGAGCGGCGCACCATTGGGGAGGCAGCGCCTTGATTCCAAGGGAGCCCCCCAACCAGGAGCCGATCATTGCCGCCCGCCCAGCGTTATCCCCCCCGGCCGCTGTCGTGGCACGCAACGCCGCGCCAAAATCATCCGCGTAATGCAATGCACACTGCAAGGCAGCAGGAAAGCTTCCCGCAAGCGGACAGGATTGTCCGAATTTCATGGTAGTTTCCCGCACCGGCAGGTCACGACCGGCAAGGGCATCATCGATCTTTTGAGCCACTGCGGCGCCCTCGGGTCCCAGCCGGGAGACCTGTTCTGCGGCTCGCCTGACGCTATCGTTCAGTGAACTGCCGTTAAACAATTCCCGCAAGATCATGGCGTGCGCCTGGTTATATGCAACGGCCCGGTCATTGTTATGACAGACCCGTGTTGCGCGTTCCACGATGTCCGGCAGGTCAGCCGCCCTGAAATACAGGGCAACCAGCGGCGCCAGCCTGCTGATGTTCGCTGGCTGGTCATCATCGGCCCCATCCTGATAGCCGTATGCCTCATCCGGATGCAGGGCCCGGTATGCACGGTAGTTTGCTACCATATCTCTGGCGGCATGATCGCGATACCCTTTATATTCAGACGATTCGATCATCGACACGAAACGTGAACCGAAGTCCGGGGCATCAAAGCGATTACACTGCTGCAGCGAATGGAGCAGAAGCAGGGCTCCATCACCATAATGAGTCAGATCCCCCGACTTCTTGCCGAAATGATAGTGACCGGCAATCGGCTCCTCGAATCCACGGGGACCACCAGGAAAGCGATGTTCCAGTTCGGCAAGATCATAAATCCAATGGCTGCCGAGACAGAAGGCATCCCCCACAAACTGCCCCCAGACGGCACCGCGGATTCGATCCGCAACAGCCGGCCCTGGTGTGGCGACATAGTTTTGGTCACTCATGGTACACCTCCCTGCTACTGTCAACTATTGGGCGTTCTCCATCGCTTCATTTTAAGCACATGCGGGTATTAAATACTACCCTCTGTTCGATCAACAGCCGCAGCCGATCCACGGTCTCCATCGCTGCGACGCCCTCCCATGCCGCAGCGCCATCTATCGGAGCCGATAGTGATGCCACCGGAAATACGCAATGGCCAGGCGCTACATTCCTGCCGCAAGCTGTGCGGCCAATGACCGGATATGCCGCTCATCGGTTCCGCAGCAGCCGCCCAGAATCTTCAAACCCAGTTCCCGCTGCAGCCCGGCGACGGATCTGCCGAAGAGTTCCGGATCTTCCTCCACCAGGGCGGCGCTGTCATTGAGATCTTCGGGGCTGAGCGCTGCTGTGTTGGCCAGCAGACCGACCGTCCGCTGCCGGACCAGGGGCGAAGAATTGGTTCCTTGCAAAAGCGCAGCCCTGGCAAAGGAGACGTGGGTGCAGTTGATCATATAGGCCAGAGGGGGTGGAGTTACGACGGCATCGATGGTGGCGACGACCTCTTTCAGTGGCGTACCATCCAGCAGGGTCCCTTCGGGGCGGACAATGAAACTGAGGATGTACGGCTGACCGGTGGCGGCAAGGGCCAGGGCAAGGCCGGTTGCCTCGCTGAATGCCGGAAGAGTGGCGGCGAGCAGGAAATCGACCCCTGCGTCGGCCAGCTTCCCGGCCTGCCAGGAGTGGAACTCCAGCGCCTCGCGGGCAGCCAGCGCCTCGGCAGGGTTGTAGGCATCCCCGCGGCAGCTCATCAAGCCGCAGATGGCAATCTTCTCCGCGTACCCTCCGTAGCTCCGCCGTAGCGCATCAAGAAACCTGACATTATCACCGTTCACATCGACCCCGGCAAGACCGGCCGCATCGATCCGTTCCCGGCTCGCCCGCCAGGTCGGGGTGGACATGAGGAGCGGCACGCCGAATTCGCACCCGATGTCCAGATACTGCCGGCAGATGGTCTCCAGTGCCGCCCGTTTGGCATCATCATAGATAAAGGCAGAATTGACCAGATAGGGGTCAAGTTCCAGGTCGCCGCTGCGGCGCAGACGCTCGATGACCGCCCCCTCACCGAGGATAAACGGAGAATTTTCCAGAAATTTTGCAAAAGGGATATGGATCATCTTTTGGGCCCCTACTCAATAACCAGCCTGCCCCCTTATTGCCGGCGGGTTCACCACATGTTTTTCCGTGGACTCCCCCTGTCAACTCAGCGCAACATCAAGGATCATCATTACCGAAAAACCAACCATGGTCGCCATGGTAACCAGGTCGATGTTTGCAGCAATCCGTTGAGATTCCGGGATCAGCTCCTCGACAACGACAAAGATCATGGCCCCCGCCGCAAAACAGAGCGCATAGGGAAGAATGCTCTGCATCTGCATGACAAACAGCACTCCGATAACGCCGGCCGCGGGTTCAACCATTCCAGAAGCCTGCCCCATAAAAAAGCTTTTTCTTTGCCCCATCCCTTCCCTTCTCAGCGGCATGGATACTGCCGTCCCTTCCGGGAAATTCTGGAGCCCAATCCCGATTGCAAGGGCAATGGCGCCGCCGAGTGTTGCGGAGGGAAGACCGGCAACCACCGCCCCGAAAGCGACACCGACCGCAAGACCTTCGGGAATGTTGTGCAGGGTGATTGCAAGAACCAGCAGAGTGCTCCGCTGCCAGGAGGTCTTTATCCCTTCGCTCTGATTGGTGGCCAGACCCGGGTGCAGGTGCGGCAGCAAGCGGTCGGTCAGCCGCATGAAAATGCCGCCGCCCATGAAACCGATAACCGCAGTCAGCCATGGTGTTTGCCCCATCTGCTGAGCCATCTCGATACCCGGTGCGAGCAGCGACCAGAAGCTTGCGGCAATCATGACACCAGCGGCAAAACCGAGCATTGAATCCATGAGTCTTTGGTTTATGGTTCTTGCGAGGAATACCAGTGCCGCCCCTGCCGCGGTAACACCCCACGTGAAAGAAGTGGCAATCAGAACCTGTGTAACCGGGCTGTATTGTTGAAAAAAATCGATCATAGTTTAATTCCCCCGGGGTCAATCCCATTGTCGATAACTACCTGGTTTCAATAGAGTGGACCATCGTCAAGCCCTCCCCTCTTTTCTGGGCAGTTGAAAACAGCACGTTACTCCTGTATCTTGTTTTTCCCACAGCAACATGCCTTTTGCAAGTCACTATTACTATTTCGACAGGGGGATACATGCGTCACATCAATGTGGATCAGGAAAAATGCCGGCATGACGGCATCTGCACGGCGATATGCCCGATGAGCATCATCGAAATGAAGGAGGGTCTTGTGCCACGGCTGGTGGCGGGACTAGAGGATCTCTGTATTTCATGCGGCAATTGCGTGGCGGTTTGTCCCCACGGCGCCCTGTCCCTTGATGAGATGAAGGTGGCGGATTGCCCTCCCGTCAGAGCGGAACTGGCGCTCGGCAGCGACCAGACGGAACAGTTTTTCCGTTCGCGCCGGTCAATTCGCACCTACAGCCCTAAAGCGGTGGAGCGGGAGAAGCTGGCCCGGTTGATCGACCTGGCCCACTATGCCCCGACCGGCACCAACAGCCAGCAGGTGCAGTGGCTGGTCATCAATTCACGGGAGCGGCTTCATGCCATGGGCGCGATGATCATCGACATGCTCCGCAACCTGATCAAGGCAGAACATCCGCTGGCGCAGGCATACCGGCTGGAGCGATCCGTGGCGGCGTGGGAGGCTGGGCAGGATCCGGTTCTGCGCGGCGCACCGGCGCTTGTCGTTGCCCATGCTCCCGCGTCATATCCCCTGGCCCAGGTGGACAGCGCCATCGCTTTGACATTCCTGGATCTGGCTGTGCCGACGGTCGGCCTCGGCGCCTGTTGGGCCGGGTTCTTCATGATGGCGGCGGCGCAGAGTCCCCAGTTGCAGGAACTCCTTGCCTTGCCGGAAGGGCATGCCTGCTGCGGGGCACTGATGATCGGCTACCCGAAATATGCGTATCACAGGCTGCCGACGAGGAAGGAGCCCGCCATCAACTGGAGGGAGTAACGCGGCGGGAAAGCGGTGTTCAAAGGGGATACCTGCGTTTCTTGCAAAAAGCCTGGATAACCACATCGGCCTGATTAAGCCGGGAAAGTTTCATGTTCCTCGCCTTGATGGCCATGACATCATCCAGCGAAATCACCTCCTGACGCAGTTCGCGGGCAACGATGCCGTTGTTGACGACAATGGATTTAAGATCAGCCGGAGTGAAGTTCTTCAACAGCGGCGGAGACAGCATCAAATATCCTTCCGCAATATCCTGCGCTAGTTTCTTCGGGCTGCCGGCAAGAGACATGGTTTCTCCGTAATCACCCAGTGGTATTTAGAAACGTTCAACTCCTACATTAATCCTTGCGTGGACAACTGTTTTTTTACAGATTCCGCCAGAATTCCTGTTCCCCACGTATACGCCGTATATAATGCTCCGTCCAGGAAAGAGCCCGCACCTTCAGGCTAAGAACGGGATGGGAATAGAGCCAGAATAAATCAAGCAGCAGGTGAAAGCCCATCCCGAGCAGCAGCCAGGAGAGAATGGGCCAATAGTTGGCGGCAAAGGCGGCCAGAATGAACGGTTCGGCAGCATGGAAAATGTGCAGTCCGTAATAGCTTTCCGGGGTACACTTTTTGTCACTTTCCCTGAACCAGGCAAACATTTCCAAAGGGTTGCAGCGGCCGGTCCGGAGAGCATAAAAGATGAAATGATCCAGATCGATCAGCACGGCACCGCCGGCAAAACAGGCGGCCGCTTCCGGGCCGGACTGCCAGGCAATCAAGGCGGCCAGGGGTGTTGAAAAGCCAACATGGGCGAGAGGGGTCATTGGTTATCTTTCTTCTTAAAAATAATCAGGCAAAGACGAAGGGGGGAGCTTCCCGTCATACCTCCCGGAACGAAAAGCTCCACTCTATCTTATCGTACGGTTTTCCGTTCAACTCGGCATAGGGATAGATGAAGTAATTGAGCTTTTCTCCCTGCTGGGATGGTTCGAGCAGGATATCGCGCCCCAGGGTGAACTCAACCCGGTTTGCGCACAGGTTACCGAAGTAATACTCCTTCCTTGTCTTGTTCTTGCTCGCCTCCGAGGCATCCACCGGGATCCAGCCTTTACCTTCGATGTAAAACTCGGCCCAGCAGTGGTATCCCCCGATACTCCCCTCTTTTTTACCCTTAGGGAGGGGGAAACCGATAACGAACCGGGCCGGGATGCCGCTTGCCCGGCAAAGACCTATGAGCAGGGCATGAAAGTCGGTGCAGTTGCCGCGCTTCAAGTCACAGGCGTGGATGATGTCGCCTCTTCCCCAACCGGTGCCGCTTTTGTCGTAGGAAAGGTTATCGACGGTATAGTCGTAGATGGCCCGGGCTTTTGCCAGGGGAGTAGTTTTCCCAGCGGTCGTCTCTGACGCCAACTTCCTGACTCTCTCGTTCAGGGGAACAAGGCGGTCCGGCGCCAGGAAACGGGCCAGTTCTGCCCTTGACGCCGGGGCGATGGCGCCGCTTCCGGTCAGGTTTCCCTTTTTCTCGATACGGGTCACTTCGTACTGCAGTTCGATTTCCAACTCTTTTGCAGGGGCCTTGACTCTACCGTACAGCAGGGAATTGCCGTATTCGCCCTCCTTTTTCGGTTCTAACGGAATCGGCGCGGTCACCTTGGCAAGCCTTATCGTCTGTTCCCCATTGCTTGGGGCGACCGGAATCCATAACCTCATTTCACCCTGGGGGAGATCTTTCACCTTAACTTTGTAACTGAAGAGAAAATGCCTCTTTTCTTGCTCCGCTGTAACCGCACGATGCGCCAGGGCACTCAAGACCACCAGTGTAACAACCAGAAAAAAGAGGTACCAGCGCGTGCGCATAAACACTCCTTTTCAACGTTTTCTCTTAACGAGAATGAACGCTATAAAAAAGCCCCCGGATGAGGGGGGCTTGCAAGCCGGAAATCTGACTGTGCTCCGGGGATTACTTGATTTCCTTGATTTCGGTCCCTTCATAGGTGTAGCGGGGCTCACCGTTTACCTTGTGAATTTTGGTGTCGATCACCTCCAGCTTGTCCCCTCTGGGAACCATCCAGAAGTCTACGTCGATGACATTCTTTCCCTCGGTGGACTTGAAATCACTGCAGGTGAAGTAAATCATTTTCCCATCCTTTTCAAACATCCGGACCGGATCGTGGATCTTGTCGAGCTTCAGCTTCCACTCCTTGCCAAGCTTGTCGTCATGGATGACAAACACTCCGCCGGTTGCCTTGGACTGGGTCTTGACATGTTCCTTGATCGACTTCTTGACAAACGTGGCGGTGACAGGCTTGCCCGGATGTTCCGCCTTTGTCTTCTCGACCTCTTTTCCCGGATGCTCCGCTTTCGACTTTTCGACCTCAGTCCCCGGGTGTTCGGCTGCCATGCAGAATCCTGCTGCCAGAACCGCTGATATTGATGCCGACGCAACATACAACCGCAATTTACTCATGGTGCAACCTCCTCAACGTAGAATGTCAATATCAATAAAGCTTATAGAGAAAGAAACGATTGTCAAGAAAGCCCGCGCGAATTGTCAGAACAGCAGACGACATCCGAGTTTCCTCCCCGGCTTATTGGGGCGTCGGTCGCAGGCGTCAGAACCGGCAGGTGAATTCAACCATGATCCGCCCGGTTGTTCATGCCGGCTGTTTATTGCGCAGGTGCCGTTCCACCTCTCTGAGCTGGGCGTTGACCTTTCCGGCCGACACTGCCATCACCACCCCCTGGACCGCACCAATCTCCCCGGCCGTGATCCCTTCCTTTTCCACCTGTCCGAGGTAATACTCCATGCAGGG
>JBAQPK010000352.1:0-6304 GCA_049305715.1 Desulfuromonadaceae bacterium
GGCCAAGATCGGGGAGAAGGAGATCCGGACCCGGATGCGGGTGGTGCTGGAACAGGCCAATAACGCCTGGTTCCAGGGGCGTTACCAGGAGGCCTTTGATCTGCGCGAACAGGTGGAGAAGAACGCCCTCAAGGGAGGCTGGGCCCTGGAGCAGGTGATGGCCAAGAACACCGGCGGCCTGATCTGGTGGACCCTGGGGGACAACAAGCGGGCCCTCCTGGAACTGCGGGGTGCGCTGGAGCGCGCCGAAAAGCTGGCGGTTCGCCGTGACGAAGTTGCGACAACCCTCAACAACATCGGCCTGGTTCAGCGTGAATCGGGGGAATACGCCAAAGCGCTGGAAACGCTCGAAAAGGCGCTGACCATAGACCGCGCGCTCGGCTCCCGCTGGGCGATGGCGTACGATCTGCGCAATCTCGGGCAGACCCGGCTGAAGATGGGGGATGCGACTACGGCCCTGCAGCAGTTCTCCGAGGCTGCCGGCATGGCCGGGGAAATCGGCGACAGGGTCAACCTCGCCAAGATTCATCTCGCCCGCGGCGATGCCGAATCGGAGCTGAAGCAGGGGGGGGCGGCAGAGGCGAGCTATCGCCGCGCACTGGAAATTGCCGACGCCCTGCTGCTGCGCGAGGTGCGCTGGCGGGCGCTGTTCGGCCTTGCCCGGCTGCAGAAAAATGCCGGCAATCCGGCGGCAGCCGTTGCCTCCTACCAGCAGGCGCTGGAAACGGTTGAAGGGCTCCGCGCCGAGATCAGGCTCGACCAGCTGAAGGATGGCTTCCTGGCCGACAAGATGGACGTTTACACCGGGCTGGTGGGCCTTCTGGTCGATCTGCAGCGGAGCGACGAGGCGTTTGCTGTGGCGGAGCGTTCCCGTTCCCGCAACCTGATCGACATTCTTGGACGTCAGCGGCTGTCGCTCTCCGGATCGGTCGATCAGGAGCTGTATGACCGTCAGGTCCGGCTGAAGGAGCAGATGCTGGAGCAGGAGAACCTGTCGGTCCAGGCGGCAAACCCGAATGAGCGGGCCCGTTATGCCGGGGCGCTGGAGAAGCTGCGCGGTAATTATCAGGATCTGCTGATCGATATTGAACGGAAACGCCCCGAGCTGCTTGCCCTGGTGAAGGTCAATCCGACCACGCTGGACGATATCCGCAGGCTCCTCGAACCGGGTGTCGTCCTGCTGTCGTATTATCAGCTCCCCGACCGGCTCCTCTGCTGGAAGATCGATCGCGACCGGGCAACGCTGAGCATTCAGAATATGGCGGCGAAAGATCTGGCCGCGAAAATAGCATCCTACCGCCGGATGCTGCAGAATCTGGAGCCGCTTGAAAAACAGTCACGGGAACTGTACGATCTGCTGGTTGCCGGGCAGCTTTCGGGGAGCGGGCAGCCCCGAGCAGTCGGGATCATCCCCCACGGCAGCCTTCATTACCTGGCGTTTGCAACCTTGAGCGACGGGCGTGATTACCTGATCGACCGGCAGAAACTGTTTTACCTTCCGGCGGCATCGGTGCTGAAATACACCCTGGCGCGGCGCAATCCGGACAAAAAACTGCACATCCTGGCAATCGGCAACCCGGATCTCGGCAATTCGTCCCTCGATCTTCCTTTTGCCGAGCGTGAGGCCGGCACCCTGCGCTGGAACTATCCGGATGTGACAACCCTGACCCGGGAGCGGGCCACCGAGAGCTGGATCCGCCAGCATATCAGCGAATTCGGCATCATTCACATCGCCTCCCACGGGGAATTCGATCCGGTCAATCCGCTCTTCTCGGCGATCCGGCTGGCCAAGGATGGCAAAGCCGACGGCAAGCTCCAGGCGGAGGAGATTTTCGGGCTCGATATCCGGGCCGATCTGGTCGTGCTGAGCGCCTGCCAGACCGGACTGGGAGATATACGGAGCGGAGACGACATCGTCGGGATGAACCGCGCCTTTATCTTTGCCGGCACCCATTCGCTGATGTCCAGCCTCTGGCGGGTCAGCGACGTTTCTACGGCGATCATGATGAAACAGTTCTACCGCAATTACATGACCTACGGCAAAGCGGAGAGCCTGACCCGCGCCATGCAGCACGTGAAAAACCGCTACCCGCACCCCGGCTATTGGGGGGCGTTCAGCCTGACCGGGGATTATCAGTAGTCATACGTAAACCAAAACGAAACACCTTACAAAGGAGGTTAACAATGAGAATTACCCGAGGTATGGCCCGCAATATGGCCGCCGCAGCAGCCCTGATGCTGGTTGCAATTACGGCAGTGGCCGCAGAAAAGCGCTGGGTGTCCAGTGAAGGTACAACGCTTAAGGCCGCGGCGTCGGCGTCGTCCGGAAACGTGGTCGACCTGAAAATTGGCACCGTGGTTACCGTTGTCGAGTCGGGCGGTCGCTGGCTGAAAGTCAGGACGGCTGCCGGCAAGGAAGGGTGGTTGTATGCCGGACGTGTTTCCGAGACGGCGCCGGCGGCGGAGGTTGCCGGTGACGGTGGCGGCCTGTTCGGCACCAGCATGCAGAAGAGTCAGATTACGACGGCCAAGGCCGACAGCGCCCGAAGTATCCGCGGCCTTTCGCCCGAGGCGGCCAGGTACGCAAAGGATCGCGGCACTCCGGAAGTGTATAAAAAATCCCTTGATGCCGTGCTGGCGCGAAAGGTCAGCGCCAAGGAGCTGAAGGCATTTCTGAAAGAGGGAAAAATCGGCGAGTACGCCCAGGTTCAAGGGGGTGGGAAATGAGATCATTTCTCTGTGCATTGATTGCCATGACATTGACCGCTGCATCGGCTTCGGCCGGTCTCCTTGACGAAGTGCAGAAATTCGTCAAGCCGGACTCGAAAGAGGGACAGTATTTATCGGGGGCAACCCAGCTTTTATCGAGTTCGAAGGACGTCGATTACAAGACCGAGCGCGTAATTGGGGAAAGCCTGGCTCTCGAAGGGCTGCAGCGCTTCGGCAACCCGGTGAAAAACGAATCGCTGCAGCAGTATGTCAACCTGGTCGGAAACGCGGTTGCCGGCAACAGCAAGCGTGCGACGGTCCCGTACCAGTTCGCCGTGCTGGACAGCCAGGTGCAGAACGCCTTTGCCGTACCGGGCGGGGTCATCTTCGTCAGCCGTGCCCTGGTCTCCATTCTGGGCGATGAGTCCGAACTGGCGGCCGTTCTGGCTCACGAAGTCGGGCACGTCGCGTCGAAACACGCATTGAAGAGCACGCAGCGCGCCCAGTTCTTCCAGGGTGTCGGGACGATTACCGCTGTCAGCGTCGGCGGCGACAAGGGGAAGAAATTTGCCTCCGCCATTGGTGACATGCAGGCCGTACTGTTTGACAAGGGTCTTGACAAGGATATGGAGTATGAAGCGGATCTGGCCGCGATGGAGTCGACCTATCGCACCGGGTATGATCCATCCGCCATGATCAGGGTTCTGGAGAAGCTGCAGAAGCTGGAAGCATCCAGCACCAACAAGAAGGGGTCGTGGTTCTCGACCCATCCGCCGCTTGCCGAGCGCATTGCACGCCTTCGGAGCCAGCTGCAGAAGTATCCCGACTACTCATCGCTGGCGAGTGTGCGGGACAGGTTTTCAAAGCATGCGATAGCGGGTAAATAACCGGCGGAAAGCCGCTGATCCCGTTCAATATCAATTGACAAGCCATTTCTGAAAAGTGTATACAGTATGCGATTTAACACTCATTTCGTTTTTACCGTACCGGAAGCATATATCCCACGAAGGAGGAACAGTAGATGATTGAAGCGTATCTTGCACATGAAAAGGAGAGGGCGGCACAGGGTATACCGGCACTTCCACTCACTCCGGAACAGACCGCCGATCTTTGCAAGTTGCTGGTAAAACCGCCAAAAGGGAAAGAAAAGTTCCTGCTTGGCCTGATCAAGGACCGCGTATCTCCCGGCGTTGATCCGTCCGCGAAAGTGAAGGCAGAGTTCCTGGCCGGCGTCGTTTCCGGCAAGATCAAATCCCCGCTGATCGATCCGGTTGCCGCGATCCGTATGCTCGGCACGATGATCGGCGGCTACAACGTGGCCCCGCTGGTTGCCGCGCTCAAGGATAAGAAGCTGGCCGACGAGGCCGCCTGCGCCCTGTCCGGCATCGTGCTGGTCTATGACGCGTTTGACGAAGTCGCCAAACTTGCCACCACCGGCAAAAACGCCGCCGCTGCCAAGGTCCTCAAATCCTGGGCCGACGCCGACTGGTTCACCAACCGCAAAGGTGTGCCCGACACGATCAAGGTCAAGGTGTACAAGGTTGACGGCGAGATCAACACCGACGACTTCTCCCCCGCGGGCGACGCCTGGAGCCGTCCCGACATCCCGCTCCACTCGCTGGCCATGGGCAAGACTCGCTTCAAGGACGGCCTCGCAACAATCGCCAAGTTCCGCAAGGAAGGGTATCAGGTTGCCTTTGTCGGTGACGTCGTCGGCACCGGTTCTTCCCGCAAGTCCGCCTGCAACTCGGTCCTCTGGGCAATCGGCGACGAGATCCCCTGCGTACCGAACAAGAAGACCGCCGGCGTTATCATCGGCGGCGTTATCGCCCCGATCTTCTTCAACACCGCCCAGGATTCCGGCGCACTGCCGCTGAAGGCCGACGTAACCGGCATGAAAACCGGCGACGTGATCGTGATCGATACCAAGAAGGGTGTCATCACCGACGAGAAGGGGAAGAAGGTCCTCTCCAAGCTCACGATAGCCCCCAACACCGTGCCTGACGAATTCCGCGCCGGCGGCCGCATCCCGCTGATCATCGGCCGCGCCGTGACCGACAAGGCGAGGAAGGTCCTCGGCCTCAAGCCGACCAAGGTATTTACCCTGCCGGACAATCCGAAACCGAAAGCCAAGCAGGCCTTCTCCCTGGCCCAGAAGATGGTCGGCCAGGCCTGCGGCGTAGCCGGTATCATGCCGGGCACCGCCTGCGAACCGAAGATGACGACGGTCGGCTCACAGGATACGACCGGCCCGATGACCGCCGACGAGTTGAAGGAGCTGGCATGCCTGAAGTTCCAGGCTCCGATGTACATGCAGTCGTTCTGCCACACCGCCGCCTATCCAAAGCCTGCCGATGTCAAGATGCACAAGACTCTGCCAGGTTTCACCGCCGAGCGCGGCGGCGTTGCCCTCCGTCCGGGCGACGGCGTCATCCACTCCTGGCTGAACCGCCTGCTGCTGCCCGATACCGTCGGCACCGGTGGCGACTCCCACACCCGTTTCCCGATCGGCATCTCGTTCCCGGCCGGTTCCGGTCTGGTTGCCTTTGCCGGCGCGATGGGCTTCATGCCGCTGGATATGCCTGAATCCGTTCTGGTGCGCTTCAAAGGCAAGCTGAACACCGGTATCACCCTGCGCGACGCCGTCAACGCGATACCGTTCTGGGCCATCAAGCAGGGTTTGCTGACCGTACCGAAGAAGAACAAGGTCAATATCTTCAACGGCCGCATCCTGGAGATGGAAGGTCTTCCCGACCTGACTGTGGAACAGGCGTTCGAGCTGACCGATGCCGCCGCCGAGCGTTCTGCTGCAGCCGGCTGCATCCAGCTGTCCGAGAAGTCGGTTGCCACCTACCTGAAATCCAACGTGGCGCTGATGAAGAAGATGATCGCCGAAGGATATTCGGACGCCAACACCCTGAAGAACCGCATCAAGGCTGTCGAGGCCTGGCTGAAGAAGCCGACCCTGCTGAAGGCCGACAAGGCCGCCGAGTACGCCGCTGTGATTGAAATCGATCTTGCTGATATCAAGGAGCCGATCCTGGCCTGTCCGAACGATCCGGATGATGTCAAGCTGCTCTCCAAGGTAGCCGGCGAGAAGATTCAGGATGTATTCCTCGGTTCCTGCATGACCAACATCGGCCACTTCCGTGCCGCCGCCGAGATCTGGCGCGGCCAGAAGTTCAACCCGGAAGTCCGCACCTGGATCTGCCCGCCGACCCGCATGGATCAGGCCCAGCTGAAGGACGAAGCGTACTTCGCGGTCTACAGCGCCTTCGGTGCCCGCATCGAAATCGCCGGCTGTTCGCTCTGCATGGGCAACCAGGCCCGCGTACCGGATGGGGTCAACATGTTCTCCACCTCGACCCGTAACTTCGATGACCGCATCGGCAACGGCGCCAAGGTGTATCTCGGTTCCGCCGAGCTGGGCGCGGTAACGGCCCTATTGGGAAGACTGCCGAAACCGGCCGAGTTCCTGAAGATCTACAAGGAGAAGATCGAGCCGAACAAGGACAAGATCTACAAGTACCTGCAGTTTGATGAGATGTCGGAGTACAAATAGCCTCTGTATATTCTGAATTCAAAACGGCCCTCC
>JBAQPK010000353.1:0-2930 GCA_049305715.1 Desulfuromonadaceae bacterium
GCGTTGTACATAGCAGTACAGAGGCTTTTCAGGCAAAGACGCCGTACGTTCTGGCTGTGGTGGAGGATAACCGGCAGAAACTGATGGCTCGCGTCGAAGGGTACACGGGAAAAATGGATATCGCGGTCGGCATGGAGGTGAGGTTTCTTGCAGAGGATGAAAAGGGAAATCCCCTCTATACGTTTGACTAGCCTTGTCCGGAATGGGTGGAGCACCTCTTGCTGATCACAAGAACAGTCCGGCTCGGCCCAATTGCCTTCCTACTGCAGAATTATCTGCAGCATCATGAATGTACAAGGAGAACATACGATGAAGAAGTCAATGAAAGCATTTGTCATGAAGGGCATCAACGAAGTCGAAATGGTCGATCGGCCCATTCCTGAGCCCGGTCCGAACGATGCCGTCATCAAGACTACCCTGGCTATGGTCTGCACTTCCGACGTACACACAGTTGCCGGTGGGCTCGGAGACATCAGGGATCGAGTCCTGGGGCATGAAGCCGTCGGGACCGTTTACAAGCTGGGCAGTGCGGTCAATGGTTTCAAAGAAGGTGACCGGGTCGCGGTCAATGCCATCACTCCTTGTTACAAATGCGAAAACTGCCAGCGAGGCTTTACTTCCCAGTGCACCGTGATGCTTGGTGGTTACAAGTTTACGACGCAGAAAGACGGCAACATGGCCGAGTACTTTCATGTCAACGATGCCGCGGCAAATGTTGCTCTGATTCCGGATGGTGTTTCAGACGAAGCCGCGTGTTATGCCACAGACATGATGTCTACCGGCTTCAAGGGAGCTGAGAATGCGAATATCCCTTTAGGCTGTTCCGGAGTCATCTTCGGATTGGGACCGGTTGGGCTTATGGCCGTTGCCGGCACGCGGCTGCTGGGTGCAGGTTTGATCATTGCCGTAGATTGTGTCCCGGCGAGGCTGCAACTTGCAAAAGAGTATGGTGCTGATGTCACGATCAATTTCAAGGAGCAGGATGTAGTTGCTGAAGTTCTAAGGTTGACCGGTGGTCATGGCGCCGATGCAGCAATGGAAGCTCTTGGGGCACAGGTCACTTTTGAAAACTGTTTTAAAGTAACCCGGCCCGGCGGCACCATCTCCAACATCGGCTATTGGGGACATGGCGACTATGTCAATATTCCGAGACTCGATTGGGGGGTTGGTATGGCAGAAAAAACGATCACGACGCTGCTCTGTCCCGGCGGAAGTGAAAGAATGGGGAGACTGATGAGGTTGATTCAGAATGGTCGCGTCGATCCGACAAAACTCACCTCCCACCATTTTAAATTTGCTGATGTAGAAAGAGCGTTGAATATGATGACGACAAAGGAAGACGGAATGCTGAAGCCGGTGATCCACTTCGACTAACCAACTAAATCGATATCCAATAAGGGGAACATTAATGAAAAAGTTTAACCAAACCGCAGTAGCGTTCACGACAATTATCGCTTCAACATTCATCTTTTCATCGACGGTTATCGCAGCCGGCATTCCCTTGAGCGTCATAGGACCGCATGAGTACGCCCTGCCGGTGAATTACGAACCGTTTAATGCCGTCGCACAGTATTCATTCATCCAGACTGACAATATGGCCTTTGATAGTGCGGGCAAAAGGGTCAACGGCCCTGGCACCTTTACTGCGGTTGGTTTCACGAAGTATGTCCGCTTCTTTACCTTCAAATCACTACCCGATGTCGGCTTTGCCTGGGAGTACTTACAGCCGGAGATCAGCGTCCAGAAAGCCGGGGTCTCGGCGAGTGGCTTAGGAGATCCTTTAACCGGCTTGGCTGTGTGGATAAAGCCGAGCAAGAACAGCACCCTGGGGCTGCAAAGTTTTCTATCGATTCCTGTCGGCTCTGATGCTGTGTCGGACAAGACTTGGGGCAGCCTGACAACCATCGTTGGCGATCTGCAGCTGGGCGACGTCGATATCGACGGCCAGACCGGCTATATCCATAAATCAACCAGGCACCAGAACGGTGCGAATGATGTGGATCCGGGTGACACATTTCATGCGAACCTGAGGATGGGCTACCGTGCCCATCAATATCTGGAACCGTTCTTTGCCGCCGACTACCAGACAACCGGAAGTAGCACCGACCAGGTGACCGGCTCGGTTGTTCCCAATTCCGCCAGTAACGAACTTTCCTGCGGCGGCGGCCTGATGGTCCATTTCAGCGATCCGTTGAGCCTTACCATGAGATACGACTATGGTCTTGACGGAAAAAACACCGCCGTAACCAACGCTTTTCACTTCAAAATTGTCTACATCTGGTAAACGGCAGCAATCTTGCCGGCAGACTGATCAGGCAGCACATCAATAAACTTCAAAGGAGATGTGAATATGAAAAGTTTTGTAAAATTCTCTATGGTTCTGGCTTTCACCATAATTTCTTTCTCGCCTGTGGCCGCACAAGTTACTCAAAAGCAGCAGGAGTTAAGGGCGGAAGTGGAGATGAAAACTGGGAAGAAAGTTCACCTGTTTCATAGTGGTACGCAAGATGTGAAAAAGACCATATGTATCGGTGATCTTATACCTGTGTACCGGGAAGTGTACGCCTACGGGGCCATCAAGAAAACCGAGGTCGGCAAGATAAAGGTCCTCTCTTACGTCGGGGAGCACTACATAGAAGCGGATGTTATTGCCGGCAAGATCAAGACCGGCGATGTAGCCCAGAAGGAATCGGCTAGTTGTCTGGTTCATCCTGCGCCGGATGAAGATTAGAGGTTCTGTTCCGAGCAGCACATTTCTTTGTGGCTCGGGACAGGCCGAAAGGCCTGTCTCGCTTTTCTTCATAAGCAAAATTCATGTCAGGAGCAGGTAGATGAACATCCACGAGTACCAGGCAAAAGCGATCTTGCGAAAATTCGGCGTACCGGTCCCGGACGGCCACGTCTGCTACAACAGCGCCGGCGCCCGCGAA
>JBAQPK010000354.1:0-3935 GCA_049305715.1 Desulfuromonadaceae bacterium
GTGCAGCTCTTTTCCGGCGGCCTCTGCCTTGGAACGCAGCAGCCAGGCCGTGGCCAGCCCGGATATGCCGCCGCCGATGATGACGATTTTTTTCATGGGAGTGCCCCCGAGTATGGTGGTGTAAAACGCACCGATAGTACGTGTGCCGGCCTGCTCTGTCAAGGTATACACCGTTGGCAGAGTTGACAGCGTGGTACTTAGAGCTTACATTATGCTCAAATGACGATGGATGGAGAGTTTTAATGGCACAGGTTGATTATTACAAGGCGCTGGGAGTCGAAAAAGGGGCCTCGGCGGATGACATCAAGAAGGCCTTCCGCAAACTGGCGGTCAAGTATCACCCCGACCGCAACCCCGATAACAAGGCGGCCGAGGACAAGTTCAAGGAGATCAACGAGGCCTATGCAGTGCTCTCCGACCCGGAGAAAAAGCAGCAGTACGACACCTTCGGCTCCAGCGGCTTCCACCAGCAGTACAGCCAGGAGGATATTTTCCGCGGGTTCGATTTCGGCAACGCCTATAAGGACATGGGAGGGGGCTTTGGCGGCGGAGGTGCCGAGGACATCTTCTCACGCCTGTTCGGCGGGTCTTTTGGACGCGGCGGGGGGCGGGGCGGTTTTCGCCAGGGCCCGCAGAGGGGGGCCGACCATGAAATGGAGCTTACCGTCACCTTTCGCGATGCAGCCCAGGGCGCCGAGAAGCAGATCGCATTCCGCCGGAACGGCCAGCGGGAAGAGCTGAAGATAAAAATTCCGGCGGGGGTCGATAACGGCAGCAAGATCCGTATTACCGGTAAAGGGGCTCAGGGGGAGGGGGGCGCTCCTGCCGGCGACCTGTTCCTGATCATCCGCGTACTCCCTGACCCGGTCTTCACCCGCGAGGGGGGCGATCTGTTTGTTGAACGAGCAATTCCGTTCAGTGCGGCCTGCCTGGGGGTTTCTCTGGATATTCCCACCTTGGAGGGTGACAAGCGGATCAAAGTGCCGGCCGGCATTCAGCCCGGCACCAAGATCAGACTGAAGGGGTGCGGCATCAAGTCGCTCGGCTCGAACGCCAAGGGTGACCTGTATGTGAAGATCGGGGTACATATCCCGGAGACACTGAACGGTGAGCAGAAAAAGCTGGTGGAGGAGCTGGCGGAGAAGGGCTTGTAAAGCCTGCGCAAACTGTAGGCTGTTCATACAAACCTCCGAGGTCTTCTAAAACCTCAGAAGTTTTTTAGTAATTATTTTACTGCTACCATCAAAACCACCGCGTGGGCGGCGATACCTTCACCGGCCCCGCTGAAACCGAGACCCTCCTCGGTAGTCGCCTTGACGTTCACCTGTGTAACGTAAGCATTCAGGACTACCGCAATATTTTCCCGCATCGTCTGAATGTGGGGCGCCATCTTCGGCTGCTGAGCGATGATGGTGGCGTCCAGGTTGCCAAGCTTGTAGCCGCGTTCTTCGGCAAGACCCACCACATGAGCCAGCAGCTTCAGGCTGTCCGCCCCCTTGTAGGCAGGGTCGCTGTCGGGGAAATGCCTGCCGATATCACCCTCGCCGATCGCCCCAAGGATGCCGTCAGCGATGGCGTGCAGCAGCACATCCGCGTCGGAATGCCCCAGCAGCCCCTTCTCCCACGGGATGTCAACGCCTCCCATGATCAGCTTTCTCCCCTCCACCAGACGGTGGACGTCATAACCGTGTCCTATGCGCATGGGTTATGCCTCCGCCTTCAGATCCCGCGCCATCAGCTCTATCACCGCCTGCCGGGCCGGCTTGTCCTCGTGGAGGATCTGGTAGGTCTTCTCGACGATCGGCATCTCCACCCCGAGGCGGCGGGAAAGCTGGTAGACCGATTCGGAGCTTTTTACCCCTTCGGCCACCATGCGCATCTCGGCGAGAATGTCCGCCAGTTTCATCCCCTGTCCCAGCTTGAAACCGACGGTGCGGTTGCGGGACAGGTCGCCGGTGCAGGTCAGCACCAGGTCGCCCATGCCGGCCAGGCCGGCAAAAGTTGCGGCCTGCGCCCCCATGGCCTGCCCGAGGCGGTTCATTTCGGCCAGCCCTCTTGTAATAAGGGCCGCACGGGCATTGTGGCCGAAACCGAGGCCGTCACAGATTCCGGCGGCGATGGCGATGACATTCTTGACCGCCCCACCCAGTTCGACACCGGCCACGTCGCTGTTGGTGTAGACCCGCAGACAGGGGCAGCTGAAGGCGGCCTGAACACGTCCGGAAGCCGCTGGGTTGCGCGAAGCCGCGACGATCAGGGAGGGAAGCTCCTGGGCGACTTCACGGGCAAATGTCGGGCCCGAAAGTGCCACATAGCGGTTCAGCGCTGCATCTCCGAGAATCTCCCCGCAGATCTGTGAAACCGTCTGCAGGGTTTCGAGCTCAATCCCCTTGGAAGCATTGGCAATAATCGTGTCGGATCCGATGTGTGGAGCAAGCTGTTTCAGCACGCCCCGCATAACCTGCACCGGCGTCACCAGCAGCACAATCCCGCGCCCGGCCACCGCCTCTTCCAGATCCCCCGTGCACGCCAGGGCCGGGTGAAGGTTGATGCCGGGAAGATAAAGGGAATTGGTGTGGCTGGAATTGATCTCCGCCACCAGTTCCGGTTCATAGGCCCACAATACCGTGTCATTGCCGTTGGCCGCCAGCCGTCCGGCCAGGGCAGTTCCCCAGCTGCCGCCGCCGATAACGGCGATCCGCTCGATATCGGCCATAGAATCAATCGTCATAGTCGTCATCATCCCCTTCCTCAAGGCGCGGATCATATCCCTCGGCCAACGTTTGCCGGGCAGCATCCACACTGTCCAGCAACAGCCGCCGGACGAAAGGATGGCGGCAATCGGGCAAAAAGCCTCCGACGAGACTCAGGGCGGTAGCCAGTGTCTTTTGTACCGCACTCTCATCCCCTTCGATCTGCTGCAGGTAATCGGCGGTCAGAAGCAGCCGTTTGATGATTTCGGCCCGCCGCGGCACAATCAGCTCGTCACAGCAGCGGGAAATCTCACTCTCAAGGGCCTCCTGCGACACGGTGTCGGGGCCGCCCTCCGCTTCCAGCGCATTGAAGCGATCGGCGGCGTCATACAGCGCCGTCTCGGTCAGCACCCACCCTTCAAGGCCCGGCTCATCGAGCAGGTCGTTGCTGGTGGCGACATATCCCGGGATTTTCTCAACGATGTCTTCCAGATGTTTGAGTTTGAAACGGGGAATGTATGCTTCCGGTTTCAGGGTATCGGGGCGGAAGAGGCGCATATCGACGTAGAAGTCGGGCGGGAGGTAAAAGCCCCCTTCGCGGCTCCGGTGGAGCGCGTCACGCAGCGATGCCAGTGCATAGTCATGTTCAACCGGCGTCAGCATCTCGCCGCCGGCCACATCCTTCAGGATATGTCCGTATTCCTTCCGGTCCTTCATCCGGTAGCTGATGGCGTTCAGCATGCCGTCGGCCTCTCCGGTCAGGATCAGCATCGCGGCAAAGGCCTGATCGTCCAGCCGCCAGGAAAACCAGAGCGTGCGGGAACCGTAGAAATCGACCGGTCCGGCATAGACCTCAAAGAACGGGAGCGGCTGCTGGAACGAATGCGGCAACTCGATGCCATCACGGATTCCGGTGAATGAGAGCCTCAGGATACTGCGCCGGATCAGGGCCGCCAGATCCCCTTCATAGCGCGCTTCGGCACGCTGCAGGACATCGAGGGCATAGCCGCTTTTGGCGCGTCCCAGGGCTGTTATCGCTTCGCGTACGATCTCCTCTTTCTCGAATGAGAGCAGAATCTCCAGGAGCGCCGCCGCTTCGGCGGAACCGGCATCGGCAAGGCGGCCCATCATCCGCCCGCGGAACTCGTCCGCTACATCGAGAAAGCTGTCGATGAACCGGACCAGCCCTCGTTCGTTATCGCCCAGACAGTCGTCAACAAAGCCTTCCAGCGTGGGGGAGCC
>JBAQPK010000355.1:0-1876 GCA_049305715.1 Desulfuromonadaceae bacterium
GAGCAGGCGCTGACCGGTCGGGTGAATATGCCAGGCGGATCTGGCCCCCGGCTCGAAGGTCACATAGGCACCGGAGAATGGTGCTGCATCATTGGCAGCAAACAGCGGATCGACACGGACAGTGCCGGTAAAATATTCGGCGGATCCTTTGATGGAGGCCTGAGTACCGGCCCGGGTTATGGTCTGCGACATCTTGTTCGTTTCGGCGGCAAGTGCCTGGCCAGCAAAAGCGCCCACTGATGCGAGAATAAATAGCGATACAAGCATTGTTGTGTATTTCATTTTTCTCCCCTTGACATATGCTCTCACCCAATACCCTTGCCCCCATGCAGCAACCTCTTTGCGCAAATTAATGCAATTCCACAGCGAGCTTCGGGAATGGGGAGGTTTCGGGTACAGCGGCCATGGCCGATCCGAGCCAAGCTATGGTTTGCCCGAGATGGTTCATATTCCGCATCGCCTCCTCGTCGCCACTGACATCGCCTTTATCCGTTCCCAGACCCAGGTTCCAGTATAGTGAGCCGGGAACAATCATGGAGGATATGAGGAACATGTGATTGATAGTGTTAAACACATGGGTCGCGCCACCGCGCCGGACTGCCACGACCGCTGCACCGATCTTGCCGCTGAACGCTCCCCCGTTGGCTAAGGCTACAAAACCGGCCCGATCGATCAGAGCCTTCAGCTCGGAGGTTACATCGGCAAAATAGGTCGGAGAGCCGAGGATGATTGCGTCCGCTGCGTACATCTTTTCAAGATATTCGTTAATAGGATCATTCTCGATAACACACCGTCTATTCTGCTTTTCGACGCACTTCATGCAGGCCATACATCCCCGCACCGCTTTCCCGCCAATCCGTAGAACCTCCGTGCCCCATCCGGCTGCTTCCAGAGGTTCGAGCACCTTTTTGAGCAAGATTTCCGTATTACCACCCGGCCTTGGGCTTCCGTTTATAGCTACAGCTTTCATCTCATCTCCTTACGCTGTTATGGACTACCGTGTTGATGATTTCACCGTACGCCAGACAGGGGAAAAGCAGATAGACCAATCCTGTTGAATTATTGCCTGATTGTGCGATGGTCTGGATAATCCTGGAAACGGTAATTAACCACGGATACATCGGATGAATACGGATAAAACCTGATAGCGCAGAAAAAAACCTAAAATCCGGTTCACGCAACGACGCGACGACGCAACGTAAAGACCAAAAGCCTAAATAATGAAAAAGATTTTCGTTGCGTCGTTGCGTCGCCGCGTGAGTATAGAATTTAAACTTGCCTCTGCGGATCACGGCGATCCGTTTAAGAGAGCGCATGCTTGGCAAATACATTTTGTATGAATATGTACAATTGAATGTATTTTTTGATACAAGTTTAGCTGCTGCAAAAGAGAGGTCTTAATGACTGACGCAAAACTTATGAAGAGTTTGAGCAGGCTCGGCTTGCCGATGTTCGAGCCGAGTGATGAACTGGATGTCAACGAAACGCTGGCAGAGGTAGTGAAGAGCCGGGACACCAGACTTTGGGAGGGGTTTCCGGTACTGCTGGCAAATGCCGCTGACACCTACCAGTTTGCTTATGATCTGGTAGAGAAGCAGTTACCCGCCCAGGATGACAAGGATCGTTTCCATCGGCTCTTGCTGTTGTCGTTGTCCCTCTATTCTTTCTATCACCTGAGTTTTTCCTGGTCGAGCAAGTTCAAGAAGCAGCTCTCCGGTGAAGATGCCGCTCTGGTGAAACAATGGCACAACGACCTTGTCCGCAACAGGACTCTCGCGTGGGGTGATGTGGTTCTCGACCCGGAACGCCTGAAGGGGTTATTTGAACTCTATTTTGAGCAGAATGCCGACAAGAGCAGGCAGCGCAAGGAAAAGTA
>JBAQPK010000356.1:0-1824 GCA_049305715.1 Desulfuromonadaceae bacterium
AGCTTGCGGACAATGAGTTGCAATGAGGGACAGGATGACAGACATGCTCGAAACAGCCGGAAAGGGAGTAGTGATCGTTTTTTTTATCGCCCTGTTCTTTACGCTTACTGTTCCGGTTTCAGATCCCGATTTCTGGTGGCATCTGGCATCGGGAAAGTGGATGTGGCTGAATGGGGCCATTATTCAAGGTGATCCTTTCATAATCGACTCCCAATTCAAGACACCATCCATTAGCGAGATCTTCATCCTCAAACAGTACTGGTTGTCACAGATTGTGTTTTACCTGATTTATCAGTTCTCCGGGTTCAAAGGAATCGTCCTTTTGACAGCTACGGTGCACGCCATGATGTTTTTCTTCGTCTATAAGCTCATCATTGACGAGGGAGTAACCCGCCTGGTGGCAATATTTTTGTTGGGTATTTCCTGGATGGTCATCGTTCACGAATTTAACTACATCGGGTCCAAGCCGCAGATGTGGTCGAGTCTTTTTTCCGTAGTCATCGTTTACATTCTGGAAAACATGAAGAAAGGGAGGAGATGGGCTTCGGTGGTTCTTCCCCCCCTTATGCTCGTCTGGGCGAACCTCCATGGCGGCTTTATTTTTGGAAACGTAATCATTGTCATCTACTGTGCCGGTCTCTTTTTTTCATCAAGGCATAACCGCAGTTTTTATGTGGTGTCGGCAGCCTCTATCCTCCTCAGTGGCGTAAATCCCAACGGGTTTACGGCCTTCATCAGCGCCCCCCTGATCGGACCAATCATTTCCCTGTTCAACATTCAGAGCCTGCAGGGGATCAGGGAGGTCGCTGACTCCATAAGCGAAACCCAGTCTATATTCCAGCATTCAAGCCTTGCCGGTATTTTTCGCAGTCTCCATTTCTTTGCCGCCATCATTTCGATATCCTTGATCTCTTTTGCCATCAACATCCGCAATATGCGCAGTTTTAGGATCGAGCACCTGCTCCTGTTCGTGGCGGTACTTTTCATGGGTGCCCGTTCAATCCGTTTCATCATATTCTTCACCCTTATCGCCTCCTTTCTTGCCGCAATAAATCTTAAAAACTTCTGGGAAAGGTATGCCAAAGGTAACGTCACCGTTTCGCGCCGGTGGAGCGCGCAGGCTGCCGTCGTATTGATTTTGGCAATGGCGGTATATCTCGTATCTGCCGGGAATGTAAGGGCCGCGCTGGCTTCAGACAAATTTTTCGTGAGCGACTTCGAGAACGGGGCCGAGTTCATTCTGCGGAACAACCTGAGGGGAAACATCTTCAATGACTACAATGGCGGCGGATACCTGATATGGCGGCTTACTCCGGACATAAAGCTCTTCATAGACGGCAGGAACCTTTATCCGAAGATATTTGAGGCATACCAAGCGGCAGTGGATTATGCTTTCGAGTATAGGAACTACGAGCGGGTACTGGACGATTTTAATATTGACATGGTGATGATGCCTGGGTGCGATAAGGTCTCCGGGACACTAATCACTCTCGTTGCAGCCCTGCTGGAGGATCACTCCTGGTCGCTGTTGTACGCGGATGCAAGCATGCTTGTTTTTATGCGTAACAGTCCGGAAAATATGGAACAGGTAAAGAGGCTTGCTGTTCCGAAGGAACAGGCATATCAAAATATCTACAACCTCGCCATCAACGCTTCCCTATCCGGTCACGCATCCAGGATGCCAAACTGGAAACTTTCCGTAGCGTATGCCTGCCAGGGGCTCGGAGACAATCTACGAGCGGTGGACATGCTGCGGGAGTATATAAATGAGCGTCCTGACGATAAGTTCGCCGCTTCACTGCTGAAGCGGTTGGAGCCTTGAGA
>JBAQPK010000357.1:0-1777 GCA_049305715.1 Desulfuromonadaceae bacterium
GGCTTGCGCTGTAACCCCTTTTTGCGGCCTGAGTACCCCGGCATTATCGTCACAGACAGCTTAAAGACCGCTCTTTCATCTCCACGCACAGTCTTCAGCCGGGTAAAAGGCAGTTCTCCTGTCCGGTCCGTAATGCCCCTGTCCCATCAGACTCACCAGGGCGCCACCGGTATCGTTCACCATGTCCAATTACCGTCCCAGTCTTTTTGTCACCGTGGCCACGAGCAGCGAGACCCCCAGTGCCGACACCATGATAATGATCGAGACCATCACGCTGTTCAGGAGTGCCGGATTCACGAGGAGAACGCCGCCAAGTCCGAGCATCATGAATCCTGATACGAGTTTCAGGACTCTTCCCTGCCATTCGGACAGCTGCCGTTTCCCGAGCGTGAACGTGAACCCGAGAACGATGAGGAACAACGGGATGACATAAATGGTATTGTACAGGACCATATACAGGTAATAGGTTGCTGTCGAAAGGTTGTTCAGGGTAAGTATCCGGGTAAAGACCATCGGAAACCCGGCCGTGCAGAGCAGTTCATAGGAATTGGCAACGACGGCGAGCACCGTGGTGCCGATCATGAGCGACACAAGCGATGTAGAACGCATCAGTTTCCGCATCCGATCAAACAGCTGCGGCTTGGCTC
This sequence comes from Desulfuromonadaceae bacterium, assembly GCA_049305715.1. Taxonomy (GTDB): domain Bacteria; phylum Desulfobacterota; class Desulfuromonadia; order Geobacterales; family Pseudopelobacteraceae; genus JACRCG01. The sequence goes on from JBAQPK010000357.1 coordinate 648, forward strand.
TGTCGGGAATGGTCAGGGAAATCCCCTGCTTGAACAGGAAAAAGTCTTTGATATTGATCCCTGCAATGACCACCGATACGCACCCCGCGATCACCGTAATGACCGCGACATGCCCCATGATCAGAAACAGGTTCAGCCAGGCCGCCATGAACAGGAAATAGATAAAGCCGGAAAAGAACACGAATATCCCGCCGATCAGGAGCATTTTATTGCGGGATCGGGCGTGTACCAGCAGGCCGAGCAGGGAAAGCAGCACAAAAAATGCACAGGGATTGAAGCTGTCCATCCCGGCAATAACGAGCGTAATCGCAGGCAGGGAGGAATTCCGGGCATCGAGAGATCCCAGAAGAGGGATGGTGACGGATGTATCAGCACCCGCCTCTCCGGCTTTGGCGGTGCTCTTTGAATCGAAAGGCAGAGGCCGTGCGGCCGGTCCGGAATGATCCGTACTGCTGAGCCTCTCAGCCGGATCGCCGCATGAGACGATCCGGCATTCATTGATTAGTTTTTCTATCGAAGCCCTGGTCTGCGCAGTAAAGCCGGAAAACACCCGGTCCTGAATGATCGTGGCCGGGACGCCGGAGGATTGCGCGCCATATGCCCGAAGCATGGCTGCCATCTTCCCGGCATTCTGCTTGTTATACCAAACCTCGTAATCCCTGATTTCCAGCGAAGGTTGAGCGCGCTTCAACCCTTCGAGAAAATGCTGTTCTTCTTCACAATGGGGGCATCCCTTTCCCCAGAAAAAATAGACGATGATCTTCTTATTCGGATTCTTCGGCTCACGGGGGACCTCTGCCGTTATGGGAGGGACCTTTTCCTTTCGTTCCTGCGTACTCTGCAACGGAAACAGCAGCGGCAGCGACCCTTCAGGAGTTGACGGGGTACCAGCGACATTCGGTTCGGCACAGATACCGCTTGAATCCTGCACCTGTTCAACTCCCGGCGCACATTTTATTTCCGGTGTTTCGGGATCGGATGCGAACACCGTCATTCCGGTAAAAAGAAAGCAGCCCATCAGAAGCAGCATGTGGATTCCGGTCTTCATCCTCTCGGTTCCCCCGGCATCAAACCCTCGATAACTGAATACCTGACGAGGGGGATTACGCATTGATGCCATTTCAGCACGG
>JBAQPK010000358.1:0-1578 GCA_049305715.1 Desulfuromonadaceae bacterium
CTGCTGGCCAAGCTCGACGCCCCTAGTTTTCTCGCCGATGTCGGGCCGTTGCTGATTGACGCCAGTGCCTACGACGTTCATCAGGCGGTCGATTTTGTGATGAAGCAATTGGCGCCCCTGATCCCGGGAGAACCGTGGCAAGGAAAAATTTTATGATCTCCTATCAGATAACGGACAGACTAAGACACATTTTCACCGAGGAAGGCCAGCGCCTCGTCTTTTGGAACGACGGCAACCGGGAGTTCGAAGACAGCCTCGATGCGCTGGCCCTGCCAGATGTCCGGATATTGCGTCTGGACAAGACAGGCCCTCTGGAAGTCAAGACGCTGCTGGAACTGGAAGATCCCTCCGGCAGCAAGTATCTCATCTACGCGCCCTTTCCCGAACCGCGCATTGATGATGACTGGCTCATTGATATGCGTCTTTACAGCCGCACCTTCCGGGTGGATTGCGCCTCCATCGTCCTGGACGAACTCGGCCTTGCGAATCAGGCCCTGCGCACCCACCTTGAGCGACGTCAGGCCTTCTTCCGCAGCCAGGAGCGTCTCGAAAGGATTAGAAAATGGGTCCAGCCGAACGACCTGGAAGGCGATCTTGACCTGAAAATGATGGCTGCCCTGGCCAAGGCCGACCAACCCTCATCAATAACCTGAACGGCAGCCATGTCATCGTAACGGCCGACCATGGCTGCATGTTTCAGGAAAAGGTACCTGAACAGGCGGACAAAAGCGGTCTGGACACCAAGCCACCCGGCACCTTGAAGGACAAGAAGCGCCATCCGTTGGGGACCGGCCTGGGCGACGGGAAGAAGGTATGGCATGACGATACGCAGATCACGGCCGATACAAAAAACAGCATGGAGTTCTGGTGCATCGAATTGCCATCCCGGAAACCGATGATGGCCTATGTCTGGCGATAGGGGAGGCGCACCGGCGCTATAGTCTCGTATGATCAATTTTCGTGAAAACTGGCATGGACATCTATGGCAGGGACGATTTGCGTCCTTTCCAATGGATGAAAAGTATCTTTTGGCTGCCGCACGTTATGTTGAAATGAACCCTGTACGAGCTAACCTTGTACCGGATGCTGCTTCATGGCCATGGAGCAGCGCACGGGCACACCTTGCAGGCGAAGATGACCAACTGGTCAAGGTGGCTCCGCTTTTGGAAATAGCGGGAGAGTGGCACCTGTTTTTAGCCAGCGTAACCGAAGAAGAGCAGATGAATGATATCCGAAAGCACGAGCAACCCGGCAGACCTCTTGGTCCGGCGAACTTCATTGAAAGATTGGAATCGGCGCTTGACCGAACCCTAAAACGCGGAAAGCCAGGACCAAAAGGGAAGCATAATTAAGTATGGGTCGGGTGGCGCAGGGGAATTTCACCCCCACGCTCCCACAGATCCGTACGTGAGTCTCTCGACTCATACGGCTCCTATTGTCCAATCAAAAGCAAAAACCCGCTCTCGATCTTACCTTATGTAAATAGTTCCTCCCATTTCTGGTTGACCACTCAATAAGGCTGAACAATCTAACCCCTTCGCTCCCTCTCCATTACAGAGACTTCTTCACTACTACGAG
>JBAQPK010000359.1:0-8111 GCA_049305715.1 Desulfuromonadaceae bacterium
AGTAAACGGAAAGACATTTCAGGCTATACCTTGACCTTAACCGAAGTGTATGCCTTCCTTGCCGGAATACTGACAGGATTGAGTATCCAATCTAGCGCGACAAAGCCTATCCGCACCAGAGGGTTGAAACAACACCAGCTTAAGGCAAGGCCGGTTTTTTGAATATAATAGACACCATCGGGGGTATTTACATTAATACGTTGTACCGGGCCTTATATAGTAGTAGACACTGGCTTTATGTAAAGAAAGTGGACATAAACGAGGTTGGTGGGTTATTAATATTGAACAACAGTGGGCTTGCACTCACTCACTCACTTGGTGTCTATATATGCTGTACGGTATAATGGTGGGTTCGATCACGTAGGGGGAGATGAACATCATGAAAAGGCTGAAGAGAGCCATGAAGCCCCACACCCAGAGCCACCACTGCTGCGGGTTCCAGCTGATCAGCCGGAAAACGACGGCCGTCAGGAAGGCGAGCAGAACGGCGCCGATGGCCTGCGACTTGAGAAAATCCGTTATCCAGACCCGGGGTGTCGTGGTGTTGAAGCCGTAGCGGGCTTCGATACGGAACGTGCCGTACAGGTCGAACGGGATCCCGAGGATGGTTGACACCCACCCCAGCAGCAGGAAGAAGAGGATGCCCGATAGAATGAACGAACCGCCCAGTCCGGCGATGAATCGGTCGTACGTCACGATCAGGCCGCCGAACAGGAAGATGACCAGCAGGGCGTTGTCGAAGAGCGAATCCCACAGCCCGAGGCGGCTGGAGTCGAAGGTATAGGCGCTGCTTGTCCGGAGCTTCTCTTCGTCGATGGCTCCTTCAAATCCATCCGGAACCTTGTCGCCATGTTTTTTCAGGTACTGCAGATTGATGTGACGTAGCCAGTAGCTGAAGGAGGTGATGGCGGCGAAGAGGCAGAACAGGGTGAACTTCATCGAGAGTATCCTTGTAAAAAAAATCAGGGCGAAGCATCCGTTCGCCCTGAATGAAAATGATTTGCCGGAATGTGATGTTATATCAGCTTTACCACTTCCCTGACGCAGTTGTCGATCCCTTCGGCAACGTCAGAGATACGGGTGGCCAGCATGTAGGCCGGTGAGGTGACCAGTTTGTTCTCCCGGTCCACCACGAACCCGGTTACCGGACATTCCTGATGCTTTGCCCCGGTCTTGTCAATTTCGGCGGCGGTGCCGGGGTCGTTGCCGATCGTTACCGTGGGAGAATATTCCCCGCCAAGGGCCGCGGCGATCAGGGCAGGCGCGATGCAGACCGCACCGATTGGCTTTTTGGCCGTTGCCATCTCCTTCAGCAAGCGGGCTACCTCGGGGTTGACGGATGCCGCTGAACCTTTGCTGGCAAAATCGCAGAGGTTCTTGGCCGCGCCAAAGCCGCCCGGGAAGACTATCGCATCCAGCTCAGCGGCCGTGACCCCCTTGATGTCGCGGATGTTGCCTCGGGCGATGCGCCCCGACTCTGTCAGTACGTTCCTCTTTTCGCCCGTTTCCTGTTTGGTGAGATGATTTGTGACCGATACGTCGATGTTTGGCGCGATGCAGACCGCCTCGCACCCCTGGCGGTCGATTGCCAGCAGGGTAAGAACCGCCTCGTGGATTTCACTGCCGTCAAATACGCCGCATCCTGATAACACTACTCCGATCTTCTTCATTTCCGTTCCTCCCCATGGATTAGAATCAGTACCTTACCGACGGCGGAATATTACTTTTGGTTCCTGCTTGTCAGCTTAGGGATATCAGTGTGCCATAACTTCAACAGAAGGCAAGCGGGAATTCCGCTCGTGTTACCAAAGGTAAAGCGGGATTGCAACAGCTGCCATGACGAGTGCGGAGGGGAGAAACAGGCGGTGGTAGACTTTGGCGATATCGGCCTGAAAATATTCGCAGGTCAGCACGTAACAGAGATGGACCGGCGAGAGCATCACTCCGGCGAAACCGGAGCCGAACGCCAGGGCAACCAGCGCGGGGGAGGGGCCCGCAGCCCCCATCAGCGGGAGCAGCAGCGGAAAGGTTATGCCGACGAAGCCGACGGTCAGGCCGGTCATGACTCCGGCGATGAACGGTATCAGGAACAGCAGCAGATGCACCGGCATCCGTGATGCGGCGAAGAAGGTGGAAATGCCCCCCAGTGCTCCGGTAGCCCGCAACACCTCCTGAAAGATCATGATGCCGATCACCAGGAAAAGCGCTTTCCCCGAAACACTCTCCCGCAGGTTCTTTAAAATCATGGCGGGGGTGTAGCGGTGGTAGCCGTACAGCGCCAGGACCGCGATGCCCAGGGCAAGCACGGCATTGACCCGGAAAAGTACCACCAGCAGCAGTGCCAGCATGATCGGGGAGATCATGGCGATAAACGTGAGGAACTCGCGCTTGCGCCCGGTTGCCGGGAGCAGCGGCTCCCCCCGGCCGATACCGTGGAAACAGAAGAGCACCCCCCAGCCGATCACGGAGAGGGCAAAGGGGAGGTTGGCGATGAACAGGGTCTGGGTGGAAAGGCCGGTAATGCCGGCAGCGAGAATTATACCGGGATACAGCGGTGAAACATACTCCCATATATGGCGGTACCAGTAGTTGATCAGAGCCTTCTGCTCAGGGCCAACATCGGCATCCCCGGCCGCTTCATTGACCATGGGAGCCGAGAAAACCGCGCCCCCCGGTGAAGGGAGCATGCCGATCATTGCCGGCATGGCGGCCATGACAAAACGCCGGTCGGGGACGGCCGTCGACAGTGAGCTGACCATGCGTCTGAGCATGCCGGTGGTGCGAAGGATATGTTCCATCACCATCGTCAACATGAGGGTGAGGGTCATTTCGAGGGATTTCGGGGCAAAAACGGCAACGGCGGTCGCCTTGAGGAATTGAAGCGGTGGAGTCAGGTAGATGATGCCGAGCACCAGGGCGCCTATCGGCATGACCGCCGACATCGACACCTTGCGCCGCAGGAGTGCAACAATCAATATCAGGACAGCGGCTGTTTTCAGCAGATCGGTCATGGAGGGTCAGGCTGCCGACGCTTTTCGGTTAAGCGAGCTGAACACCATGTCCAGAACACTCTTCTGGCGCGCTTCGAATTTGTTCAGCACGGCCAGGCAGGTGCCCATCGGACAGATCTCATGCAGAAAGTCGGCATCCCTCCCCGAGAGTATAACGATCCGGTTTTTGTCCATTCCGGTACTCACCGCAAATCTGAGGAGCTTGAGACCATCCATGGCCGGCATTTCAAGGTCGATCAGCATCAGATCATAACCGCCGGCTTTAATGGAATGAAGCGCCGACACCGGATTGTTGCAGATCTCTACCTGCAGCAGCGGGAAATTGTCAGCTATATACGTCGCCAGAAAGCGGGTAAAGACCGAATCATCGTCAATTAGCAGTATTCTTCCCATAGCTGAGCAGTATAGCGTATTCGGCGTGGCCGGGAAATAAAAATGATGCCAATGAGGACTACTTTATCAGGCGGGTCGCACTGCGTAGCACGGAAAACGGCACTTCAATCCCGATTTCACGAGCCCGCCGCATGTTGATGACCAGATCGATCCGCTGGGGACGGACCAAAGGAAGAAACTCGGTGTTTGCACCTTCCAGAACCCGGACCGCCATTTCCGCTGCCAGGTGACCCTGTTCCTGGGGGTTGATTTCAAGCGACACGATGGCGCCCTTTTCGGCTCCATCCGGCATTGTGGAAGCGATCGGGATTTTCCTGGCTTTTGACCTGGCGATGATGCGCTCGAACTGCCGGCCAAAAAGGCCCCCCTCCGTAACAATTACGGCTTCACATTTATCAAACAGCCAATTCAGTTCCGCGTCGAGGGCGGTCGCGGAGGAAACGCTTCCTTCCAGCACGGTTATCCCGAGCTTCGCGGCAAACTTTTTCACATCGTCCAGCTGCTGTTGCGATCCGGATTCACGTGGGCTGTAGAGTACTCCGATCCGCTTGTAGGGGCGTATCTCCAGCAGCGTTTTGACCAGGGTTACCATCGACACACGTGAACTGACGCCGCAGAGCCCCCTCGCCGGCTGTTCGGAAGTGAACACATCGGCGGAGACGACCGGGATTCCGGACGCTTCACGCACTGCGGCCAATGAGGCCGGGGCGCCATAGGTAACAATCAGGTCGGTACGGGAACCGTTCAGTTTACGGACCTCCGCGCCCCAGGAAAGCGGGTTGGAGTTGGGAGTATGGAGGATTATTTCCGTGGAAGGGGGTGTATAGCCGTGATCGGCGATCGCCTTGACAAAAGCGCGGTGCGCCTCATGATAGCGGGGTTGATCGCTGCTCATGATGGCGGCGATTGTGACGGCGCATGATCGCACGGGGAGTGCCATCGGAACGATGAAGCAGGCAACCAGTATTATGATGAATGTACAACGCTTCATGGCCATCTTTACCATCAACCCGGCAATTCGTCTGCTCTCGCCGCAAGCGGCGGAGCGAGGTAACGTTCAAACTGAAGATCGCGTAAGCTCAGGGTAAAGTGCAGTATTCATGCCTTTAATATTAGAACAGGTACTTCGAGCGGTTGGTGAAGTAGCTCCGCTGGCGGAAAATAAAGCCGGAAAGCAGTAGAATAGCCACTATTACGCTGATATTACTGGTAAGAAGCCCGGCGGAATCAACCTTCTCACCGACGACTTTCTCCAGGTCGGCGGAGGTTATGACCATCAGGTTTGTCAGTGTATTCACGGTTTCAAAGGCGTTGTAGCCAAGAAGCAGATACCATGTCAAGCGCTGGCGCTTCATGAGTCCCAAAAACAGGTAGAGACAGATCAGGCTGTCAATAAATACCAGTACACCGGCCGTCCTGCCATGATGGATGGTGCCTAAAAAGGGAATCGGATGGCCGTAGCTGGAGACCGTCAGCAGAAAAAAGAACAGATAGAGTCCGCCGAGCAGAGTAATCGCCAGCGGCCGCCGCAGTTCATGTTCGTTATGAATGTCGCTATCTTCCACGCAGTACCCGCATCGAACCGGTGTTTAGCATCAACTGGCCCCCTTTTTACGCATGTCACTGATGGCAACGCACACAAAGATAACCAGCAGGATAAATCCGCAGAAAATCCAGTCTGCCGCACTGAAACCGAACATGGTCAACTCCTCTTGAAGGCTTCTGCGGCTTCGTCCATCAGGCCAATCTCCTGATAGCAGGTTCCGAGCAGATAGTAAACCTCATTCAGCGGAAACTGGGCGGCAAATACCGGATCGGCCAGCACGTCTGTAATGATCGCGGCGGCTTCCCCATTGAAACCGCCGAGATGCTGTTCGACGGCGACCGAGAGTGCCGTGAGATAGTCCAGCGGGGGCACGGCTGGAATCTTGCCCGCCAGAATCCCGGCAACACGCGCTTCGACCCGCGCCCGTTCCGCAGGCTCCAGAAGAACGGTTATGTCGCTCCAGATCCCGGCCGCCTGTTCGTAGCGGCCCAGCATGTACAGCGCTTCACCATATTCGTAGGCGGCATGATGATCACCGGGATTAAGAGCCATTGCCGTTTTCAGCTGATTCTCCGCGGCATACCAGCAGGTCACGGCGCACTGCATGCTGGATAAACGGGTGCCTTTATCAATATAGGCTCTGGCTATTTCAAGCGCCAGGCCGGCGTTGGCGGGGTCAAGCAGTGCCATGATCTTGAGGAAGTTGATCTTGCGATCCAGGTAGGGGGTGTCGACTACCTTGGCTTCCAGCATGATGATCTGCCCCCCCAGCTCGGAAACGATATGCGGGTAGGCGTCCTTCAGAACGGCGGCATACCCCGCGGCGCCGGCACAGTCCGGATTGAGCCGCAGGGCCTGGTAGATGCCGCGCCCCACCATATCGTAATCCGGGCCGCCGATTTCTTCCGCGGCGGTGAAATCTTCCTCAAGCAGAGGGATGGGCGGCATTTCTCCCCACAGAATCTCGACCAGCCCGTCCCTGCCGCGGAGCATATAGCCGTCCGGGGGGGTGAAATAGCTGATTCCGGCCAATGGAGTCGGTTGTATCTGTTGTTTCCGGTTCATCGTTTTTTTTCCTCTCTTCCCGGGAAGGTATTAATACCGGCGTGAGCACCGATCATACGGTAGATCTGCACCCCGTCCCACGGCTCATCCATGATGCCGTCGTGGATTGCCCAGCTTCTCCCGTGCACGGTGCGTTCCATTCCGGGCATCCGGAACGGGCTTGACTCATCCAGGCGTGAAAAATAGCGACCTCCGGGCTGGAACTCGCGGTCTATCTCCAGCATCAGACGTCTGCCGCGCAGATAGTCGAAGCCGTATTTTTCGTAGCGGATGGCATTATCGTAGGAGAGCGGCTCTGCTACGATCATCTGTATCCCGAGCGAATCGGTGAAACGCTCCATCAGCGGGAAAAAGGCAACAAACAGCTGCAGCCCGTGGTGGGTCTGATTGGGGAAGAGCCCCGCCCGCATTGCGCGCAACTCTTCCGGGATATTGCGTCCCTGGGACGCAAACCAGTTATTTACTCCCCGTTCATCGACATCGACGGCGTAGCGCGGGGCATGCGGATCACGAACGATACAGAAGCTGAGCTCCATTTGATGAAACTGGGTGTCGGACAGCTCCAGAAAAAAAACGACCACACCGTTTTCAGGTCTCGAACGGGCTTCAATCCGTACCAGCGATAATCCCTTGGGAGCGATGATGTCTACCATCCGTTCCCCCGCGGAGTTGCAGAGACTGTTTCCCGCCAGTCCCAGAACATCACGCAGGCGCTGCGGCAGCAGGCGGGAATAGATGTGCTCCTTTTCAGGTTCGTCAAGCCGGTTGATTGCCAGAATTGATGAAAGCGGCCGGCCGGCGGAATCCAGCAGTTGACAGTTATGGGGGAGTAGCGCCATAGCGTCCGAGTATACCAGGGAAAATCAATTTTTTTACGCGGCCGATGCTTTTTTCCACCGCCGCCAGGGCCAGCGTCCGCTCCCCTTCATCTGCCCAGTGCATGGCGTCCAGCAGGACACGGTTCCGGTAGCCAAGCGGCTCGATTTTGTCGATAAATGCCGGGGGCAGCCGAGGGTTCAGTTCGACATTGTTCATGACCGCCCAGGCGAGTGTCCAGGCCCGGGCCGTGTTCATCAGGTCGTACCCCCCACCCCCCAGCGCCACCCAGGGAATCCTGAGCCGTTTTATTTTTGCAAGCATCTCGCGGTAGCTGTGGGTGGTAATCTCCAGATTGGTGAGGGGATCGGTGCGGAAGGTGTCGGCGCCGATCTGGGTGACGATGATGTCCGGATTAAAGGCGGCGATCAGCGGGTAGGCCACCTCATCAAAAGCTTTCATATAGATGGCATCATCCGTATGTGCCAGCAGCGGGATATTGACCGAATACCCCTTTCCGCGCCCTTCACCGATTTCGTCCTCAAAGCCGGTGCCGGGATAAAAATAGATGCCGCTTTCGTGGATGGATATGGTCAGCACCTGATCGGTGTCGTAATATGCTTCCTGGACGCCGTCGCCATGGTGGGCATCGATGTCCAGATACAGTACCCGCCGCCCCCGGGCAATGAGCCAGTTGATTGCAGCCACGGCATCGTTGAGGTATGAGAAGCCGGAGGCCTTGGCGCGGTGGGCATGATGCCAGCCGCCGTTCATGTTGAAGGCGACATCAAACCCCTCCTCCTCTACCAGCCGAACCGCTTCGAAGGTGGCTCCGGCGCCCAGTGCGGCGTAATCGTACAACCCCGGGAAAACCGGACATTCCGCATCACCCAGGCCGAATCTGAAGTCGGCGCGCGGCTCCGCGGAAATGCTGAACTCCTTGAGACGGGCAATGTAGGCCGGGTCATGGAATGACAGCAGCAGCTCCTCCGACGCGGGCAGGCAGTCGCGGATCTGCATGTGCGGAAGTTCCAGCAGGCCATAGGCGTCCATCAGATCATACGCCAGACGGTTGCGCTGCAGCTTGAACGGGTGGTTTTCGCCATAATTGAACGTGCCGAAAAGCGGGGAATATATCAGTGCGGTACGGCAGGGGTGCATCAGCAGGCCTCACGGCGGATTGAACGGAATAAATAACGGCACGACGTACATCCGGAGGTGGATTCGTTATGCAACCGCAGCCACGCGCGGCATGGCACCGGATGGACGCGCCGAACCGG
>JBAQPK010000360.1:0-2370 GCA_049305715.1 Desulfuromonadaceae bacterium
CTTCTGGCCACCCACCATATCCACCTTGCCGACTCCGGCCACGCTCTCGAAGCGCTTCTTGATCTTCTTTTCCACCAGCGTGGTCAGCTCCCGTGGCGAAAGCCTGTCGGAACGTACCGCCAGGGAAGCTACCGGCGCGGCGTTGAAGTCCAGTTTCTGGATGATCGGCTCGTCGATCCCCTGTGGGAGGGTGCCGCGAATAGAGCCGATCTTGGCGCGCACCTCTTGGGCGCAGTCGTTGACCCGCTGCTCCAGCTGGAACTGGATCATGACCGTGGAGACCCCCTCGCGGGAGGTGGAGAAGACGTGCTTGACCCCGGCGATCTGGTTGACCGACTCCTCGATCCGCTTGGAAACCTCGCGTTCCAGCGTCTCGGGCGAGGCGCCCGGGAAGGTGGTCACAATGGAGATCAGCGGGAATTCCACGTTGGGAAACATTTCGACTCCCAGACGCTTGTAGGAGAAGATGCCCAGCACCACCAGGGCGAGGATCATCACAGTGGCGAAGACAGGGCGTTTTATGGAAAGGTCGGAAAGGATCATGGCCGGGAGCTGTCATGCTTCTGTTGCTGCGTCAGGAGGACCTTGTCACCGTCCTTCAGGTTGAAACCGCCGCGAACGGCGTACAGTTCACCCTCTTTGAGGCCGCTGACGATTTCAACCAGGTCACCGTTGACCGCTCCGGTAACGACGGACCTGACCCTGGCCGTGTCTCCCTCGATGGCCGGGACGGTTCCCCTCCGGGAGGCCATATCCCAGGTTGCAAGGGCCTGACGGGGCAGCTGGATCACATTTTTCTTCATTCCGGTCATGATGCGTCCCTTGACGAACAGACCCCCCTTGAGGGTTTCGGGTACATTCCGCACCTCGGCAATAATCTTCAGGGAGCGGTCGGCAGAGCTCAGTTCCGGATTGATGAACATGACCTTGCCGGTAAAGGTTCGTCCCGGCAGCGCATCCACAGAGAACTCCACCGGCTGCCCGGGCTTGATTCGGGCCGAGTCTGCCGATGAAACCGTAACGGTAAGGTTGAGCAGGCGGTTGTCAACGACGCGAAAGATCGACTTACCGGCAGCAGCATCACTCGCCAGGTCCCCCACGTTGACGTCGCGCAGCGCAACGACACCGTCCATGGGGGATACCACCAGGCCCTTGGCCTGTCTGGCCTTGGTCTGACGCACATCTCCTCCGGATACGCCTAACTGGGCGCGCGCCGCGTCAACCCTCGTCCTGGCTGCTTCAGCCTCGGAGCGGGCGTCATCAACGGCCTGCTGGGTGGCCAGGCCGGATTCTTTCAGCCTGAGCATGCGTTCCAGTTCCCTCTCGGTGCGGGTGGCAGCCACATTGGCCTGGGCCAGGTTGGCTTTGGCTGATTCCTCTGCCGCTTCGGCCCGTTTAACCAGAGCCTCGGTTTCGGCCACATCGATCCGCGCCAGCGCCTGGCCTTTCCTGACCCGTACCCACTCGTTCACATAAACCTGCTTAATCAGGCCGGGGATCTGGGTCTTGATATCCGCTGAAAACTTGGGTTCCAAGCTGCCGGTCACCTGTATGCCCTCGGTCAGCTCGGAAGAGGCCGCGGCCGCCGCTTCCACGGCAACCGGCGGTTTGACGGTCTGCTTGTCTGCTTTTTTTGCATCACCCTTGCTACAGGCGGTCATGCCCATGAATAATAGAAATGCCAGCACCATTCCTGCTGTGTGTTTCATTGCATACCTCTTGGTGAGTGTAAAAGATCGGTCAGCGGGAGGCGCCCCCTGCGGGGTGCCACAATAGGTGGAGTAGAGCAGTTTCACTAGCGGCAGTTGCTGAACGCGGTATAGCAAGATCTGTGAGACTTGTCAAATATGCCATTTTAGGATTCAACGGAAAAGATATGAAGAGATTACTTCGGTCCTGTATTTCTGCTAAACAATGCAATGCGTGATTAAGTTACGCCGTAACGGCGTTACGCTATAGGGTGTATGGGTTGCGACACAACAGCCAAAAAACGCAGCCCGTTGAAAAAAAATTTATATCGTGTATATTTATGCAAACATCAACAACCCCAAGGAGGGCAAACAATGAAAAAGCTCGTAGCGTTGGTATTCGCATTATTGCTGGCAGCATCGGTATCTTTTGCAGTAGAAAAAATAGCAGTACCTGCCATGCCTGCTACACCAGCAGTACCGGCAATAGAGCAGAAAGCACCTGTAGCACCAGCAATGGAAATGATCGACATCAATAGTGCCACTGAGGCTGAGTTAAAAGCCGTCCCGGGCATAGGTGATGCCTATGCAAAGAAGATTATTGCTGGAAGACCTTTCACGAATAAGAGCCAACTTCTTTCAAAGAAGATTGTCCCCAAGCCTGTTTACGACAAAATAAAAG